>JAOZSF010000288.1 GCA_029939815.1 bacterium | reverse complement strand
TATTCTTTAATATTTAATTTATCAACTCCGGGAATCTTTAATTTTATATTTTTCGGTTTGTCACCTCGATTAACAATGCAGAATGACCAATTAGTTTTTTTGCCCTTCACAAACTTAGCAGCAAGAATACGGATATCATCCGCGGGCTGCTCAATTCTGTAAATCACACTCCCCTGCGGAAAATATTTTGAGAGGAGTGACCAGGTAAAAAACCATGGTCGCAGTTTCATACCGTTATTTTTATCCGACCACAGTCCCCAGTAAAAACCCTGATGAGAATTGTCATCCAGCATCCAGCCGAGCACAGCCGACGAGCCCGCATTTGCTGCCTGAACAGCATAATCAGCCATAAAGACGCCATAATAAACAGTATTTATTTTTCCATTTCCTACCGGATGTTTCGCGAAGTTATTCAAACCGGCTTCACCAACGATAAACGGTTTGTTTTTCGCGTTCGGGTCTTTTTTAAGAGCGTACTGCCATAAATCATAATAATAATTAAAAAGTTTGCCGGGTTTTACATCTTCATCATTCGCGTATTTATGAACATCATAAGCACCGATAAAATTCTTAAGTTGGTCAACCGTTTTGTAATGCCAGTCATCGCCGCAGGATTCATCCGACCCTGTAAGGATTATTTTTTCATCAAGGTTCTTTTTTTTCAATTCTGAGGAGAGATTTTTTATTCCACCTTTCCATTTCTCCCACTGATTTTTTACAGGATAAAGATTCGGTTCATTTATCATCACAAGATATTTAATGCAATCATATCCTTTTTTATTGATAAGGTAATCAGTATAAGTCGCGATAATCTCCGCGTATTTTTTATCATCGGGACTTTCAACTTCCGGAACTTTCAGCCATTCACTCTGACAGCCCCAATCGGTTAAAATAACGGTTATACCGAGTTTCTGACACAAATCGAGATGTCTGTACAGCGCTTTCATTTCCTGAGAATCCCAGTCAAACTTCCCGTTACCTTTGTAACACATATTCCCAATAATCATAATTCTTGCAATTGGAAGTTTCATCCATTCAATTCTTTTGCGGATAAGTTTAAAATCTTCATCGGTAATTTTATTCAAATCATAAGCGCGTGAATCCCATTCATTCCCAAAGCCGATAAAATTCTCGCAGGCGATATTCCAGGGATTAACTTCAACGGTAAGTGACTGTACGTTTTCAGGGGATTTTTTTTTATTTACACCGAAAGCCATGATTTCTCTTATCTCAAATTTATTTTTTTTACTTTTTTCTGCTTTTTCTTTTAGTATTTTAATGCGAATCTTATGTGTTCCCGGTTTTAAATCTTTCGCGATGGTTTGTGCCGGTGTGTGGCCACCTCCCCATTCACCGTAAGAATAAGCGTCAAGAACCACCGGATTTTTACCATCAACAGTAACTTCAACTCTGCCCATATCATCTTTTACTCTGTAAAAAAGAATTGAGATGAGTCTTCCCGGAATATCGAAAACGATTTCGCTTCCCGGTTTTTCAGCTGTCCATCCATTTTCATTTTTCTTCCAGCCGTTATTTTTTGATGGAATCAAGTTTTTACCACGAAATCTTTCCGCATGTTCAAAAGTATCGGTAAACAACGGCGCGGGAATTTTTTTCTTTTTTTCGACTTCTTTGTTTTTCAAAACCGATTCCAAATAACGCGTGATTAAATATGAACAAATTTTGTGACCGCGGTCATTCGGGTGAATATTGTCAGGTGAGATATCCTGCCAGGTTATTTTTTTTGCTTCAAGTTCCGGCCAAACAGCATCACGATAACTTATCATTGGAATATCATAATATTTACCTACTTTTGAATGCCATTCCTGCGCGTTATCACCGTTTTCATTTAAAGTAAAGAGTATCATTACAGCCGGTTTTTTCGGTGATTTTAAAGTTTGCCGGATAATTCCTTCAACAGTTTCAGCAAACTTTTTCTCGTTAACATCATTTACAGAATATTCAATAACAATAAAATCAGGTTTTTGTTTCAACAGATCATCCTCAACGCGACCTGCACCGTACAAAGAGTCAGTAGCACCAATTCCCGCATTAACAAGTTTAATTTTTGACTGTGGAAATTTGTTTTCCCACCATTTTGTGATAAGATTCGCCCAGCGGTTTTCAGGTTTGGATGCCGCGGCGCCTGCGGTGATTGACCCGCCGATAACACCGATAGTAATTGCCTCACCTCTTTTTGCTTTAGCGAAAACTTGTTTTATTCTCGCGGTATTACCGGTATTCAGAACAGCACGTGAAAATAATATATCAGCGTTAAGGTTTTCAGCTGAAACTGAATAGTTAAGGATAGTAGTCATAATAAAAAGTGCGATGGTTATTTTTTTCATGGTGTTTTGATTTAATTATATTTTTTAGACACTAATTGACCATGCTAAAGCATGTTATTTCATAGCGTCATTCATCATTCATCATTCATCATTCATCATTCATCATTCATCATTCATCATTTGTTATTTACATATCTTTCAATTTCTTTTCCGCACGCTTCGCGTAAGAAGTGTGTTTATATTTTTTCTGAATTTTTTCCAATGTTTCGCGCGCGGCGGATTTATCACCGGAATTTTTATAAGCTTCTGCGAGGGCGAACCGCGCGTTCATTGCTCTGCCGCCGTATTCATGTTCTCTCAAGAATTCTTTACAAGTTTTTACGATATCTTCCGCAGTTTCTTTAGCTTCATCCGAGCGATGCGCGTCATTATAAGTTTTAGCGATTTTATTTTGGTAATTAAGCCGGTCTTCCCATTTCATGGAATCATCCTGAAGAAGTTTTTTGTAAACTTTTACCGCGTCATCATACTCCCCTGCTTTAGCGAGACAATCGGCCTGCTGATTTTCGAGTCTTTTAATTTCGTTTTTATTTTTTGTGAGTGATTTAGCTTTTTTGATTTTACTGATTGCTTCATCATACATTTCCGCTTCCTGATAAATCCTTGATGACTGTCTGAGTTCGTTTTTAACACTGCCTGCATTTTGTTTTTTGATATTTTTAATAATTTTTTTGACGATTTTTTCTTTTGTATCATCATCAACTTTTGCTGCCGATTTTATCAATTGATTAATATAAGTCCGTTTGTTCCATTCTTCAATTCCGGGTGTTTCAACAATTTTCTGATATAACTTTATTGCTTCATCATAATCTCCCTGCTCGCGGTGAATTTCGGCAATCATCCCGTTTACTTCAGTACTTTCAGGTTGGTTTTCCGCCCATTCGAGCGCTTTATCAAGTTGATTTTCATCTTTATAAATATTATAAAGTTTAGTTATGGCGGAATGTTTTGTCCACCTTTGTCCACTGGAAGACAAGTCTTTTAAAAGGTCGATTGCTTTATCAAGCTGTCCTGCTTCTTTATAAAAATCGGCGAATTGCTGTTTATTATAATCCCGGGAACTTTTTAATAACTTATCAGATTCGGCAACCAGGTTTTTAATGTCTTCTTCGCGGCCTGCGTCTTTATACGCGTTCAGCAGTTGGATTAACATAGAGTTTTTCTGTCGCGGAATTGAGTTTTTAAAAGCGTCTTCAAGAACATCTGTCGCTTCCTCAGTTTTCCCGAGTTGCCTGGCGTAATTCATATAAGTATTCCAGTCAGTTCTGTTATAAATATTATTTTTTGAAGATTCGGTCATTTCGCTGATAGATTTCCACGCGTTTTC
>JAOZSF010000016.1:5207-13745 GCA_029939815.1 bacterium | reverse complement strand
GATTTATTCAGTCATTAACACCGTTTATAGAGAAGGATTTTAAGAAAACCGGGAAACCGTTTAAAGGTATAGGCTCACCTGATAATATTTGGGAGTTGACCGTTAACGATAACGATATAATGGCCGCGCCTTATATGTATTATGTTATGGCGTTAACTTACAGACGAAAAAATTTCGTTATGGCAGGACTTGACCCAAGCCACGGACCTAGAAACTGGGATGAATTTTACCGGTACGCACAAAAACTTACGTGGATACCCACAAAAGAACCGGGCACTCCGCAAAATGTTCCATATCGTTTCGGTTTCGCGCTTCCTCTGGGTGCCGGTCAGGGATGGCATTTTCATCAATTTGTGTGGTCGGGCGGCGGCGAAATGGTTCAGGCATATAAAAGGTGTCCGAAATGCGATACGCTTACTATTTCGCATATTCCGTTTACCGACTACTCGAAGTTTCATATAGAAATAGATAACGAGAAAGATTATAAGGAAAAGATATCGAAATATCCTAAACATGAATTTTGTTCAAAATGCGGAAATTCACTTGATAATGTTCATAAAATTGAATGGCGGATGGTAATGAATGAAAAAGGAGGACCGGAAGCTTTAAAACTTTATCAGAAAATGAAATTTTCAAAGTGGATGCGGTGTGATAATAGGAAAGACAAGCGGCATAAAGGGCAATTCAATCTTGAAATTGATTTGACAGATGAGGAAGTTAAAGAAGGGAAAACAATTGCCTGTCCGGTTTGCGGAAAAAAGATTGACCTGTCAGATCCGAAAACAAAAAAAAGAATTTATGATGGCGTTATTATTTCTCAAACACCAATGAGCAGTAATCAGCGGATTGAGTACGGAATGTGGATTACTTTAATGTCTGAAGTTCAACCTGATAATGATTCAAATCTTGGTGTAACGTATTTTCCCTCAATAAACGGCGGAGAACCCGTAAGTTTTATAGCGGGACATTATCTCGCAATGAGCTCACAGATAAGCGGGAAGAAAGCTGATGCGGCTTGGGAATATATTAAGTTTATGTGCAGCGAAGAGGCGATGCGGATTCGTGTTAAAACGCTTGTGGACAACGGATGGGGTGAGTGGGTTGACCCTAAATATTTAAAATTATTTGGTTATGCCGGAATTTATAAAGCAATTCCTAAAGAAAGAATAAAGTTTTTTGAAAAGCTTGGCAGAAATTCAAAAGTGGAACCTTATTGCAGAGGATATAAAAATGTTCTCACAAAAGAATTAAGACTTCCTATTGATTTAGCGCTTGATAAAAACAAGAGAGAAAATCCCAAAAAAGTTCTGGATGAATGCGCGGAACATATTAATACGTATGTCATTGGTAAACTTCCCGATAAAGTAGTTAAGCAGCGGGAACGTCTGGGTATTTTTCTTTTGATGGTGACGATAGTAATTTTATTTTTTGTTGGTAAGAAGATTGTTGAAGTGCTTAAAACCGGAGCGCAGAAAAGCATTGAAGGATTTGGTGTTACCGAAAAAACATGGGGAAGGCATTTCCGTGCGTGGATGTTCCTTATAGCGGCGGTAGGTTCTGTTTTACTTTGGAGTTATATTCCTCTTGCGCGAGGTCTTGTGATGGGATTTCAGGATTATAAAATTCTCGGCAACTCAAAGTTTGTAGGATTACAGAATTTTGTTTCAGTTTTTTCCAATTCGGATTTCTACATATTTTTGTGGCAAACATTTATTTATGTCAGTTTGTCAATTCTTCTTGGTTTCCTGACGCCTATTATCCTTGCAATCTTATTAACGGAAATCCCAAAAGGAAAAGTGACATTCAGAGTCATTTATTATTTGCCAAGTGTTACTACAGGACTTGTTACAATGTTTTTGTGGAAACAATTACTCTATAATCCAACAGATGGCGGAGTGCTCAATAAGTTACTTATAGCAACACCGGCATGGATTTATTTTGCGATGCCGATAGCAACCGGATTTTTTTGCATTATGGCAAGTATTCCTACCATTAAAGCAGGAAATAAAATTGCGGGAACGGTTATTTTTCTGCTTGGCTGTTTTTTCGCCTCTATGGCATTCTTTATTTCTCCCGTAAGAGAGCCGCTTGGCTGGTTAAATGATCAGCGACTTGCTATGATTTGCGTAATTCTTCCGGGCATTTGGGCGGGAACGGGAGCAGGCTGTTTAATCTATCTTGCCGCGTTGAAAGGTATTCCTAATGAACAGTATGAAGCAGCCGATGTTGATGGAGCCGGAATCATCGCGAAATTATGGAATGTTTTGATTCCGAATATTAAAGCTCTGATAATCATCAGTTTTGTAGGCGCGTTCATCGGCGCGTTTCATGCCGCGCAAAACATTTTTGTTATGACAGCCGGCGGGCCGGCGAATAAAACAATGACGCTTGGTCTTGACATTTGGTACAACTCATTTTTGTTTTTGCAGTTTGGGTATGCAACCGCTGAAGCATGGATTTTGGGAGCCATGCTTATCGGTTTTACTTTAATACAACTACAGGTGCTTAACAAAGTAGAATTTAAAAAAGCGGAGTAGAAATCCGTAACCCGTAGCCCGTGGTCAGTAAACGGTAACTGGTCGATGTATCTGTTCCGCCCGCTAATAAGTGATAAATAATAAATAGTTAATTAATAAATAAATACTATGCCTTTAATTGCTAAAGTAGGAAGAAAATCCTGGAAAGTTCGTCTTTTGCTCGCTTTGTTTTACGGATTACTCGTAGGCGGCGGGCTAACGATGATTTATCCGTTTTCGCTTATGCTTGCGAATTCTATTACAAGTAACGCGGACTGGAATGATTTTCGTCTTGTACCAAAATATTTATATGATCAGCGCGAACAGTTCAGAAAATATATGGTTGAAGCGGAACATCAGGAGGAACTGCCTTTTTTGTTTAACCACGGCGAATGGTTCGGAGCGGAAGACATTAAATTAAAAGAGCTTGAGCCGCTGTTCAAACGTGATACAAACCAACTTGCAAGAATTTCTGCTGACTGGCGGGTTTATATGCGTACAATTCCATGTTACTATTGGCGGCCGTATTTTAACTGGCAGACCATGCGGCTGTTTTATACACCGTTTGTAAACAGTACCAAATATCAAAATTTTCTAAAGAAAAAATATTCGGATAACATTGAAAAACTTAATCGGGCGCAGGGAACTTATTACGATGATTTTAGCGATATATGGCATCTTAGAGATTCGTACTGGTGGCGTTTGTGGTCGGTACCGGATACTCCTCAATGGCGTGATTGGACGGAATGGAAATCAACTCTTGACCCCACCTTAGCTTATCCGTATCCGATGGAAATGGAATGGTGGAAGTTCACAAGATTTCTTTATATTTCGATTGAAAGATTTAACGACACTTATGGGACAAATCTTAATAGTTTAGTAGACGTTTATCTTGATGACGCAATAAAATTTGGCGTTACTCCGCGTGAAGACATAGAAAAATTTGTTTTTGAAAAATGTAATTCCATGTATTATGAATTACATACAAAAACAAACACCTGGAATAAATTCTTAAAAGAAATTTATGACGAAATACCGGAAAAATCAAGAAAATATTCCTTCAAAAAATATTGTGAAATTTATCCTCCGGCAGAAAGATTTCCAACTAATACTCAACATTACGCGCTGTGGACAAGATATATCAATCAAATGAAACTTGGAACGAACGGACTCCCGGTTTATGTTCGAAAATTTAATGAAGTAAAAATCTGGTCTCCTATAAAAGAATATAAAAATTTCCTGAAAAAACGTTATAACGGTAATATTGATAAATTAAACGAGGCTTACGGACCAACTTATGTAATGGGTCGGCTGTATAAATCGTTTGATGAAATTGAATTATTTCCAATTCCTGATATTATGTTTTACGATTTTGTGAAAAAACATAAGCAAATTATGCGTACATATATTTTTGGAAACTATTCTACCGTTATAAATTATATTGCTCTTCACGGACATTCATTATGGGTGACCCTTATTTTTATTGTTTTGTGCATAGCGAGCTCGCTTACAATAAATCCAATGGCGGCTTACGCGCTTTCCAGGTTCCGCCTGACTTACGCCAATAAAATTCTGATTTTCTTTCTTGCCACAATGGCTTTCCCGGCTGAAGTAGCGATGATACCGAATTTTCTTATGATTCGTGACCTTGGATTATTAAACACTTTTGGCGCACTGGTGCTGCCTGGACTTGCTAACGGATTTGGAATTTTTCTTTTGAAAGGATTCTTTGACAGTTTGCCACCGGAACTTTATGAAGCTGCTTTAATTGACGGAGCATCAGAATGGAAAATGTTTTATTCTATTACATTACCGCTGTGCAAACCTATTCTTGCGGTTATGGCTCTCGGTGCTTTTACAGGAGCTTACGGAGCGTTTATGTTTGCTTTTCTTGTTTGTCAGGATAAAAGTATGTGGACTTTAATGGTCTTCCTTTATCAGTTCCAGCAGGAGTACGGTAACTTTATGATTATGGCTTCACTTGTTCTCAGTGCGATTCCGACTTTGATAGTTTTTATTCTTTGCCAGAGAGTAATTTTAAGAGGAATTGTTATCCCGACATTTAAATAGTCGTCCCTCAAATTTAACTTTTTAAGGGCCGACTAAGTAGTTGTCTTTTTAAAACACATCCTAAGTTGTGTCCAAATAACAAATAACGATTATCGAATAACTATTTCTTTTTTTCTTTTGATTTTATCAGCATTTTCATTAAAGTTTTAGCTGATGCAGCGTTTTCACCATCCGGATCTTTATTAAGAGAAACCGAAAGGCAATTTGTAGCTGCTGTAAATTCGTTTTCATATGGCGCATGTATTACACCGAGTAAATAATATGTATCAGCATTTTCCGGATAAAGCTTCCATAAAGTTCTTGCATGATAAAGAGCTTTTTTATGATCTCCGCGTGCATGTGAAATAAGCGCGAGATTATATCTTGTTTCCGGGTTTGTATAATCTGCTTTTAAAGACTGAAAATAAAGTTTATATGCTTTTTCCAATTCATTGTTACGCGCGTAAATATTCGCGAGAGTTGTAATTAGAAAAGGAGGAACACTTTCAGAACTGTTTAATTTCTTTTCTAAAATAATTATTGCGTTTGATTCATCATTATTATTCAATAAAGCATTTACGTAATTATTCACAACGCGAGATTTTTTAGGCGATTTACTGTAAGCATCCGCCCATAATGAAAGTTCGGTTTTCCAGGCCGTTGAGCGGTTATAAGTCAGCAAAGCGAGAAATAAAATAAGAACCACCGCACAGCTTCTTATAAAAAATTTAACACTTTTATAATGAACATATCTGGTAAATAAGCAAACAATACCTAAAAAAGCCCATATAAGTCCGGCAACACCAAGATAAGCCCTGTGCTCAAACATGAGATCCGGTGTCGGAATAATACTTGACTGGGGCAGCATAACGATAAAATAAAACAGCAGACCCCATAAAATTAACGGCGCTATTTTTCTTAAAAACCACGCAATTACAAGTAAAAAGAAAATTGTAAATGAAGAAAGTAAAAAAGCGGGAGAAAACCATGATGCACATAACTTCACATCAGGATCAATTTGAAATCCAATCGGGAAGAAGAAAAGTCCAATATATTTTAACAGCACTTTCGCCTGTGTTAAAACATAAGTATAGCGGTTCAAACCTGGGGTATTAACATATAAAGCGCCACCCATTGAATTCCACGCGTGTCTTAGCTGATGAAAATCCCATTTAATGATATTCATAAAAATAACTGCCGGAATAGCAATAATAAAAATAGAAAGTCCAATAGTTAGAAACCAATTTTTTTTTGTCCACGATTTAAAATCAGGAGGTTGAAGAAAAATCCATGTCAGTAAAATTAAAATTACAGGCAGCGTGACTATTATTTCTTTACAAAAAGCTCCAATAAGAAAAGCGGCAACTGCGCCAATCCACCCGGCAAACTTTGATTTTCCCGGTAAATAACCGCGTGCAAGGCTGAACATTGCTAATAAATAACAGAGAGAAGCGCTTAACATTAGTCGTTGGGTAATATAAATAACCGGTTGGGATTGAAGAGGATGCACCGCAAAAACGGCTGCAGCAAACAAAGCTGCAAGTTTTGGAGAAAGAAAGAAAACAGCCGCCGGATAATTTTTTCTAATAAAAAAGAAAAGCAATTCTGTAATTTTAAAAACCAGAAAAACTGAAATAAGATGAAGAATAAAATTTACAAGATGGTAACCAAAAACATCGTAGCCGTGAATTGTCGCATTAGCTTTTAAACTTAAAAAAACCAGCCATCGGGTTGCCGGATAAGATTTAATAATCTTGGCGGGGGAAATATTTTCTAAATTTGCATTTACAATTTGGTTATAATCATCAAGATGAAACGATGATGTAAAACTCGGCAGGAAAGCGATAACGGCAAGAAATAAAATGAGAAAAAATACCGGCAAAGCAAGTTTATTAGAACTATTTTCAGATAAATACTTTTTCATTTTATTTTAGTCACCGGATTTTGAAGATGAGATTATGGCCTCATATTCATACAAAATGTCTTCCTGCTCGTAAGTTTCTATTGCGCCGGGACGTTTTCGACGAACTTCCGCGATGGCTTCTTCAGCGGTCGTTCCTTGTGAAATTAAATAAGCGGCAAGAATGGTTCCTGTCCTGCCGTATCCCATCATACAATGAACAACCGGTTTTTTATCGGCTTTTAAACAATTCTTTAAGAAATCAACACAGAGGTTTAACTGCTCAATTGTCGGCGGACAAAAGTCCTGAACGGGAATATGAAGAGAAATAAAATCGTCAAGCCATTCTGCAGGCAACTGTTTCTTTATTAAAGTTAGAATTGCAGAAATGTTTTTATTTTTCAACCATTGAATATCATTGAGCGAACGCGGCATTGCACATCCACCAATATTTCTAATTTCAAAATAATGAAGGGGATTAGAATTCATTTTAATATTTTACAATAGTTTTATCTGTCGGGAAAAAACGGCGGTATTTACGAAGTAACGGTGCAACTTCGCTGCTTAAATATTCTTTAGTTTGTTCCGGAGCACGACCAACGCACCTTTTCGGGTTTAGTTCATTTTTGATTTCTTCAAGTGATAGCCCTATTTCCGGATCGTTAGCCATAAGTTCCACAAGATTATTTTTTTGTCCTTTGCGAATCTTTTGTGTTGCAGCCATTGAGTGAATTCTAATTCTTTCGTGAACGTCCTGTCTGCTTTTGCCTTTGGAAACTGCAAGCATTAGAATAGGTTCAGTGGCTATAAAGGGAAGATTTTCATTTACCCGCTGCGCAACAATTTCAGGATAAACAGTTAGTCCTCCGGCAATATTTTCTACGATTAAAAGTATCGCATCAGTTGCTAGAAAAGCTTCGGGAATTGCAATTCGACGATTTGCGGAGTCGTCTAAAGTACGTTCAAGAAATTGCGTTGCAGCTGTCATTTGAGGCGAAGTAGCAAGAGAAAGAACAAGGCGGGCGAGAGAATCAGCTCTTTCGCACCGCATGGGATTTCTTTTGTAAGCCATAGCCGAAGAACCTATTTGTTTTTTTGCAAAAGGTTCTTCAAGTTCGCGAACACTTTGTAAATAGCGGATATCGTTAGTCATTTTACTTACAGATACTGCGATACCGGTTAATGCGGCAAGGATTTCCGCGTCAACTTTTCTTGGATATGTTTGTCCGCCGACTGCG
The DNA here is from genome assembly GCA_029939815.1 of bacterium. Taxonomy (GTDB): domain Bacteria; phylum Auribacterota; class UBA3054; order UBA3054; family B51-G9; genus B51-G9. Next base: position 6,042 of record JAOZSF010000016.1, on the reverse strand, counting down.
TAAAAAGATTTAAAATTAAACTTTTTAGTTATCTTTTGTTCCAATTGTTTAACTTTTTTATGGTCCCCTTTGAATAATTCCAAAAAACTTGCCTGCGAGCCTGTTGCTCCTTTGATACTTCTAAATTTTAAATGATTAAGCACAAAAGTGAGATGTTCGTAATCAAGCTGCAAATCCTGAAGCCACAAAGAGGCACGCTTGCCTACAGTTGTAAGTTGTGCCGGCTGAAGATGCGTGTAACCGAGAGCGGGTCTTGATGCTTCTTTACGAACAAATTTCGATAAGGTTCTTATTGTGTCAACAAGTCTGTCGCTTACTAATCTTAAAGCGTCGCGATAAATAATCAGATCAGCGTTATCTGTAACAAAACAACTTGTCGCGCCGAGATGAATAATCGATGCCGCCGATTTTGCTTTTTTACCGTATGCAAGAACGTGAGCCATGACATCGTGCCGGACCTCGCGCTCGATTTTGCTTACTTCATCAAAATCTATGTCAGAGACATATTTTTTTAACTCGGCAATTTGTTTTTTTGTGATAGAAATACCAAGTTCGCGTTCGGATTCGGCAAGGGCAATCCACAACTCCCGCCATTTTTCATAGCGTGTTTGTGAAGAGAAAATTTCTGTCATGCGTGAACTTGAATAGCGCTCTGAGAGCGGATTTTGGTAAGAAGAAAACATAGAGATTGTTGGATTAATGGATTGTTGGATTAATGGATAATGGTCTTTACTTTAATAATTGGGCGTTCCGTGTTGATTATTGGATATTCAATTCGTCTTACTGGATTCCACGCTCTTCACGAACACGCGGGTCAGGATCCCAATCGGATTTA
>JAOZSF010000016.1:0-5107 GCA_029939815.1 bacterium | reverse complement strand
TTACTGGATTCCACGCTCTTCACGAACACGCGGGTCAGGATCCCAATCGGATTTATATGGATGAGTAAGTTTTGAAGATTTATACGGCTTAATAATACTGTCGCGTTTCCTGTCGCGTAATATCCTTGATTGTGCCTGCTCAGCCGTCTCGCGCGGCGCTAAATCTTCTTTTAAGTTGTCAAGTTCTTCCTGTCTTTTAAAACTTTCATCTTCCGCAATTTTTCTAAATTCAGCTTTTTGCACAGCAAGATCCAGTTGGTTTAGTTTACTGCCTGCATAAGCAATTACTGCGCTGCTATCACTAACATCCCTTATGATTTCAAAGAAATACCGGGTGTTATCAACATAAAAATCTGCATCAGGATCGTCTTCAACCAAAAGAGGTAAAGTAGCTTTAAACCATTGATTACCTTTTATTTTAAGATATTCAATAACAGCTTTTTTTTGTTTAATTGAAGGTAAAGCACGAATATAAGCACGCATTTGTTCACCGGATTCGTCCCGGTCAATAAAGTCATCTAATTTATCTTTTTCCTCATCGGTAATATTTCCAATACCGTTTTTATTTTGTATTGACGAGCCAAGAGCGTCAAATTCGTCTTCAGACAAACCGGATTTTTTTAATTTTTTTTGTTTCATCCTTTCGTGCTTCATTTGCAATTTTTTATCGGTTGCGGCAATAGAAAGAGCTTTTTTTGATTTTTTCTGAGTAATTCGCAACCGTTTTTGTAACTGCTCTATATTGGTTAGTCTTGCAGATACACTTGCAATGAACTGACTGTTCATGTCGATGAATGAAGAATTATTTATCGAATCGTATTGATTTGTCTTAGGAGTAAAAAGGATAATAATAAGAAGCAAAAAATTTACAGCACAGATGAAAACAATAATTTTCAGCCAGGGAAATTTATCAGGTTTGGATGTCTGATTCAGTCCAAGTTCTTTTTCCAAATCAATTTTCATTTATTTACTACTTTGAATTATTCCCATCTACCGCGCTGTTAACAAGTAAACGCTCACGTTCAGCTAAAGAAGATAAAGAATCATCGTTAGAAGTTTGTGGAGTTATATCTTCTGTTGGCGGAACTGTTTCTTCCGGTACTGTTATTGCATCAGGAGATCCGCCGCTTTTCGGCGCATCTATATCGCTGGGGATAATTATTTCACCTTCATACGGATCATTGTTGATAGAGTGCTGGAAATGATAGAAGAATTTCGAATCTACACCCGCCTCATCTTTTTCCGCAGCTTTCGGATTAAAATAATTTTCGGTAAATTCAATCTTCTTCTCAAAGGTGCGCCAGTCATCATAAATTGTCAGTTGGTCTTTCGTCCTGTTAAGATCGTCATACAAAAGATTTCTGTCGCGATTTTCTATGAAACCATCTGCGCCGCGGTATCTGCTTCGCACAGTTTTTGTGAGAGCATCGCCTTCGGAATCGCTTTCAACCACATAAGGAGTGATGAATATAAGTAACTCGATTTTTCTTTTTACGTCCTTGTAAGTACGAAAAGCGTGCTTAACAAGAGGAATATCACCGAGAACAGGAATTTTTTGAACCGTTGAGTTGAAATCATCTTTAATTAATCCGCCAATTACTAATGTTTGTCCATCCTGAACAACAACTTCGGTTTTGGAACTTCGTTGTAAAATAATCGGAGGAGCTGTCGGGTCGGTTGGATAAGCAGAGCCGCCATTATCTTTTACATCTACATCTACTTCCAAAGCCACTTCTCTGTGGCGATTAATTCTCGGTATAACGTTAAGTTCGATTGTAATATCTGTATATTCGTAAGAAAAGTCGCGCGTTGTTCCTGATTCACCACGGCTGTATCTTGCAATAGGGAATTGTTCACCTACTTTTATTGAAGCTTCTTTATTGTTTGCAGCAAGAACACTCGGGGTGGACAGTACATTGATGTCTTTTACGCCTTCTGCTGTTTGAAGTGTCATATACGGGTCAAAATTACCGTTTTTATCTTTCTCACCGTAAGCAAATGAAAAGCCTTCAAGGCTTGCCGGTTTGATTTCCTGCTGGGCTGTATCAAATGCCGGACCAATAGTCGTATCAAGTGCCTGAAATAATCCCATTTTGTTTCCCGATTCCGCTATTCTTTTCCATCCTACACCAAAATTAAAATCTTTGTTTCTGGAAACCTCAACTATCATTGCCTGAATCCATGCCTGAGGTGTTCTCTGGTCAAGTCTCTCAATAATCCTTTTTACTGTTTCATAATACTTTGGAGAAGTAATGATAATAAGCGAATTTGACGGCTCATCATAAAGAACATCTACCTTTCCCGCAAGATGGCTTAGACCGGTTCCTTTAGAGGATGACCTGGACGATGTTCTTGTCGGTGGTCTTGAACGTGAAAGACTATTGCGGGATGAAGAATTACGATCACTGGAACTTCTGCTGCTTCTATCTCTTAAAGAACTTCTTGTAGAACTTCTGGATGTCCGGGAACTGTTTTCAGAAAAAATATTATTAAGTGTGTCAGTTATATCTTCAGCTTTAACGTGCTGTAACGGATAAATATGAATTGTATCATCTTTTTCCGTATTAGGAACATCAAGCTTTTTAACAATGTCTAATATTAGCGGAAACATTCTTTTAGCAGCTATTACAATTAATGAATGAAGGCGCGTGTCGGCTATAAATGTCGCTTTGGTTCCAATCTCCCCGTTTAATGTTAACTCTGTTCCGGCCGCCTTTACAGATTTAAGAACCGCTTTGGCAGCTTTACTTCCTACCGGTGTTGAAACTGCAACGCCGTCCACTGTAACTTTCTGTGCGTTAGGGTCTTTAAGCGCCGGGGCGTTAAAAATGTTATTCAGCATTGATGTCATTTCCTGCTCATCAGCATAATTCAACGGAACCATTCTTATATCAATCTGTCCGCCTTCTATAATTCTATCTATCAACTCAATTATGTTCATCAAGCGTTTAATATTTGCGCCGGTATCGATTAAAAGAATAGCGCCGGTCGGTTTATTAACAACAATTTGCCCCGCGCCTTGAGTGAGCAGCGGGGTGATAAATTTTTGTACGTCTTCGGGAGAAACGTGTTTAGGATATAAAACCTGAGTGCGGATGATATCTTCGCTGTCCATATCTTTTATGTTTTCTACAGGCTGAAGTGTTTTAATCGGCCGGGTCTTTGCCGTTCCGGATTTTACAACTTTTACATATTTTCCGTAACGTACAATTGTAAATCCCTGCATCTCAAGAAGTGAATAAATAATCTGAATGGCTTCTTTTGCAGGAACAGGTTTAGGATTGATAATCGTTACATCGCCGCGAACGTTCTTATCGAGAAGAATTGTGTCACCGGTGAGCTCGGCAAGATAAAGCAAAACAGTACGTATATCTGTTCCTTCAAAATTTAATGTAATTAAATCCTGATTATTTGTTGAAGTCCCTGTGCTTATTATCAGAGAATTTGTGTCCGCTTGAACGCTAACCGGAGTTCCGGTAACTGTTATTCCATTTTGATCTGCCGCATAAGCCGCAGGGCAGGCAATAAATAATTGCGTGAAAATGAATACAGGGATAATTACCCTGGCCGTCCATCTGTAAATAGCTTTTAAAAAGTTTGATTGCACTGTATATTACTCCAAATTTGTATAAGTATGTAAATTTTATAGATTATAGCAAAAGTGTCTTAAAAAAGCAAAACAAATCTCACAATATTTTTTGAGAAGTTCTGCTTTCAGGTAATCTTTTTCCGGCTGCTAACTATATTAATGACTTGTGTAGCAAATACTGTTCCTGTTTTATTTGCTTTTTTGATTTAGTTACCGTAATTTAGTGTAATGCTAATTGTTAATAACAAACTATTGAAAAATGTGTATAGTATTTTCCCAATTTGGAATGAAAATGTGAATAAATGTAATCCTTTTAACCGAAACGGTAATGCGCTCCGCAACTTCCTTCACTCGATACCATACAAGGTCCTACCGGATGCTCGGGAGTGCATTTTTTACCGAATAAACCACATTCTTCAGGAACACAAATTCCTTTTAAAACATCTCCGCAACGGCATCCTGTCGGTTCTTCATCCGAAAAATCAGGAATATTAAAAAAAGTTTCCGCGTTAAATTCAGCAAAAGCTTCGGCTACTTTAAATCCGCTTTTGGGTATTAGGCCAAGCCCGCGCCAGTTGGTATCCGCCACTTTCAAAACCTCATCAATAATTTCCTGTGCTTTTTTATTGCCTTCAAAAGTAACTGTTCGCGTATATTGAATTTCAACTTTATGCTCGTTATTTACAAGCTGGTCAATTATTTTTAACAACGATTCAAGCAAATCACAAAGTTCAAATCCGGACACTACGCACGGCTTTTTAAACTCTTCTTCAATGAATTTGTAGGCATCGGCTCCAATTATCGTCGTTACATGGCCCGGAGCGATAAACGCGTCTAATTTCACTTTTTCATCTTCAAGAAGCGCGTGCATTGCCGGCGGAGTGAGTTTACCCGCGGAGAGGAGAAAAAAGTTTTTTAGTCCGAGTTTTTTTGCCGCAAGAACCGCTGCGGCGTGAGTTGGAACGGTCGTTTCGAATCCTACACCGAATAAAACGCATTTTTCATCAGGATTTTTCTCCGCGAAATCTACAGCTTGCATAGGTGAGTAAATCATTCGCACCTTTTCACCCGCGGAAGCTGCATCGGCAAGTGTTCCCAAACTGCCGGGAACGCGCATCATATCGCCAAAAGAAAAAACTTTTACACCGGGCTGTTTAGCGAGCCAAACAGATTTATCAATGGTTTTATTCGTGGTTACACAAACAGGACAGCCGGGTCCGGAAACAAGGTTGATTTTTTCCGGTAAAAGAGCATGAATGCCGAATTTGAACAGCGCAACGGTATGCCCTCCACAAATTTCCATTATAGTTTTCTGCTCCGGCAATTTTTTTGCCGAGTTGTGAATTTTTGCAATTAATTTTTTTGCAATCTCAGGATTTCTGAACTCATCAATGTATTTCATTTTTTCTTAAATGGACATTATGGACTTAATAGACACAATGGACGACTACTAACTACCAACTACCAACTACCGAACACCTTTCCGGCTTTGCCGGAATCCGCAGCCAACGGCAGCGG
>JAOZSF010000287.1 GCA_029939815.1 bacterium | reverse complement strand
AAAGAGGACTTCAAAAAAACACATAAACAGCCTGTATTCAAGAACTTAACATAAACTATTGAAGTCCTCTTTCAGAGGACGGTTTATTTTAATAATCTAACATAGGGCTGATAGCCCTATGCTAAAATGAAATGCCCCTTTGGGGCAGAAGACTTTTGCAATTACCTCTTAGGTAAATAATTGTTTTGTAAAAAAGGATTTAAGTGCCGATAATATCAAAAAAATGGATTACTAAATGAAAAAAATGTTGATATCCCTATGTCTTGCGAGTTTCGTAAGTGCCATAGCACATGGAGCTGTAGAATACAAAGTAACAAAGGATTTTCCTGTTGATACTTATTCTATCACAAAAGATGTGAAAATCAAAAAACCAAAGAGATTTGGAATAAATTTCTCTCCTCCGAATTATTCTCATTGGACATCATATATAACTCATAATATTTGGAATCGGTTTGGCGCTTTTGAACCTAGAGTTCTCCCTCATTGGGGAATGGTTGAAAAAGGTGATGGGAATTCTTTTATCTGCAATAACTTAACTGCTTGGGGAAATTTAAAAAGTGGTTTTTGGGATGGAGCTGAAATTCATTTTTTTGGTATAAAAGATGGGAAATTTGAATTTAAAAGAAAAACCAAAATTATAAAATCTGTTTCCGGAAAAAATATACAAGATACTTACACGCTTAGTAATGATGGCGGAGAGCCAATAGTTGCAGGTGATTGGTTTTGGTTGAAAAAAATATCATTAAAACCCAGCCCGCATCAAAAAACTATACATCTGCTGACAGGTAAAGAATTTAACAAGCACGGAATTAAGAATTTTGATTTAACAGCAAATATGTTAGGAGAACCTAAATGGGAACTTGTCTTAGACCCATGCCCGGAAAATGGCTCGACAGCTTCTATGAAATTGACAACAACAGGTTTCGGTGGATTCTATGAAGGGCATACAATTCAAAACAATAAAAATGGTTGGGCTCAGTGGAATAAAGGCGATTACAAATGGGAAGGTTGGTTTAAAAGAAGTTCCCCGGGAATTGTAAATGTCTCAATAATAGGTGGCAAAGAAGGGGTTGAAAAATCTTTTGAGGTTGGAACTACTTGGAAAAAATTTGAATTTGAGTTTAATCCGACAACAATTTTTTCACAAGGAAAGCCAACCAAATATACTATAAGCGTTCCTGATGCTTGCGAATTTTATCTTGATAATATTATGATGTATCAGAAAGGAATTGAGCCGTTTGAAATCTATCCAAAATATCTTAATTACTTGAAGGAATATAATCCGGGATGCCTTCGACTTGAAGGCGGTATTGGTCGTAGAACAATAGAAGCCGGTTTATCCAGTGGCATAAATCAAGTTCAAGAGCAAGACACAACTAAAGGAAAATATAGTGCTAGAATAACTCAAAAAACTCTTGTGAATGAATTAGAAATGGCAAAAGCAGTAGGAACTGACCCGTGGATTTTTATCCCAGGAATGACCAGCTTAGAAAATTGTGATAACTTAATGGAATATTTAGGGGCTCCGGCTAATAAAGGTTATGGCAAAAAAAGAGCGGCTTACGGACAAGAAAACCCGTGGACAGATGAGTTTGACGTAATTTATATTGAAGCAGGTAATGAACAGTGGGGTAGAAATTTCTCTCATTGCTTCAACAGAAAACCTGAAATTTATGGACAAATGGCTGATATGTATTTTCGTAGAATGAAAGCAAGTCCATTCTATAATCCGGATAAATTCAAATTTGTTTGTAATGGTTGGGGAAACAGAGGTGAACGAGGGGCTTGGACTGAAAAGGTAGCAAAAGCTTGCCCCTCAGCGGATATTATTGATGTTGCTTTTTACTTTGGCGGTTGGGATGGTGTTACTATAAAAGGAGATAGTGTAAATGAACTTTATCAAGGGCGGATGCTTGGTGCTGTTCACATTGTAGAAAATCATTTAATTCGTTGCCTTGCAACTAATCCGGACTTAGGGGAAGGGTTTGCAAAAATACTTTCAGAAAAACCTGAATTACAAAAAAACGTGCTTGAAGCTATTGTTATTCCGAGTGTAAAAGGTGGTGGATTAGGAAATAGTATGAAAAAAGTTATTAGACCTATTATGCTAAATCCTATCAACTATTTAACCGGAACTTTATTTGAAAAATCTGAAGTGGCACAAGAGCTTTTAAAAAAATGTTTAGATATTAAACCGACAGATAAGATTGATTTTTATTTACCAAGTTTACTGCAAAATAGTCCTAAACCAACCAAAAAGTTTATTGAGAAATATCCAGAAATACTGAAAGCTTTTGCTGAAAAACATAACTTAAATGATGAAGTTAAAAAAGCAATTAATGATGTGGCTGCCGGGAAAAAACCTGCAAAACCTTGGACTATTTGTAATGGTGTTGTGCCTATAATAAAGTCTGTCATTATGCCGGAATTTAAAACAAATCAAAAACTTATTGCTGATGTGAGTAAAGAAGTGGAATATATTAAATCAATTGATATAAAAGATGAAATTATCAGACAACTTTTTTGGGAATTCTATGCCCTTATCCAAACAGAAAGTGCCGGAATAATAGCGGAAATTAAAGCAGGTGAAATTACTCTGAAAGAAATTGCAAATGATAAAAATATCTTTGCGGATAAAGCAGAAATCATCGCAAAAAAAATCGCATCTGAATTAAAAACACAAATTGATGCTTATAAATCTTCTGCTTTTGATTTGGATAAATTAGATGATGGAAATCGTCAGAAAATTTTAAATGATTTAATAAAAGTTGTTCAAAATGATGAAATTACTTTAGCAAGAGATAGTGTTCTTGTTGTTTTAGAAACGGCAAATGCTATTAATAGTAAAGACAGTTCAAAAATAGCTTCATTATCAAACAACAAAGTTTTTATAGAAAATCTAAGAAAAAGAATTGTTGATTATTTCGCAGACTTAGTTATAGAAACAATGGAAAATGATAGCTTAATTGCTGAACAAATTATGGTTGAATACAGAAAATTGCCTGGAAATTCAGCAAAGGGATTTAAGGAATTTGCGAATTATGAGTCAGGACCGGGATATCAATTGCCGGGTCCCGGGGTTCCTGTTCAAGAGCCTGAAGAAAATTTTGGTAAATCTCTGGCTCTTGGTATTCCAACTATTGACGCTTTTATGTATCAATTAGAGCAAGGTTTTGGTTATCAAAATTATTTTAAATTCGCTTTTGGTAATTATTGGAGTATTTACACAGGTAGTGATAAAGAATGGCGGAGAAACCCCTCTTATGAAGCTTTGCTTATGGTTAATAACTATACAAGTGGCGATCTGATGTTTGTTGATAGTTCAAAAGTTAAAAGAGTTACTATTCCAACTCTAAAAATATCTTCGATTGATAACAAAGGAAAAGCAAAATCAAGAATGATTGAAGGAAGAAAAAATATTTCTTGGACTAAATGCTATGCATTCCAAGATGGCAAAAAACATAGTTTTGTTCTCTATAATCGTAGCTTTACAGAACCAAGAACGGTTAAATTGAATCTTCCATATTCACCAAGTTCACAAGCCGTGTTACATAAATTATCGGCAAACAGCCCTGCAGACACAAACCGTAAAGAGTTAAAAGTTAAGCAAACCGAAATAAAAGTAAATGATTTCAAAAACGGCTATGAAGTAACGCTAACCCCGGGTGAAGTTTTAATAATCAACAACAACGAAAAATAAT
>JAOZSF010000286.1 GCA_029939815.1 bacterium | reverse complement strand
CTTATGCAAATGAATTAAGTACTAATTTCCCGAAATGGATTTGGTACACTAATAAACCAAATCATAAATCAACGGATAAACTGACTGAAAAGCAAAAAAGAGCATTATGGGAAGAACAAGGAAATAATTAATTATCCAATAATTTACTCATTATTTTTATGGATAAAGAGTTCTTAATAACATAACAATTGCAATCAAAAGTTTATTACTGTATAATTATTCCATCATCCGACAAATTAAATCTAACAAATGAGGTCATATTCATGTTTATTAGTGATTATAAACTCGATAATTTAAGTAGTTCATTAGCCGATAATATAGTTAACTCCAAAAAAGACCCTTTTAAACCTAATATAGTTATTTGTCAAGGAAAATCTATGGAGCTGTACCTGAATAAAACTATTGCTGATAAAAAAACTATCGCCGCAAATATTCAATATAGATTCCCACGCAACTCTATTAATGATATTCTAAATTTATATGATGAAAATAGTAATGTAACAAGGCTTGATCTGAATATAATGATTTGGGATATTTATTTCTTACTGTTTGAGCTGATTGATAAAGCTGATTATAAACCTTTAAAAGATTATATTAATGCAGACGATTCTTCAAAAGAATTACGGCAGTATCAATTATCCCGCCAAATCGCTTCTGTTTTTGATTTTTATATCGGTTATCGCGGTGATTGGTTAGAATCATGGCAAGAAACGAAAAAAATTACCAAAAAAGGAACCTCTACCGAGAAATTAGTGTTAGGTCCTCATGAATTATGGCAGGCTGATCTGTGGAGAAAATTAACAGTTGAAAGAGAAGATAAGATTGAATTCAAACGAGCATCTTTACTTCTTGGTGAATGTATAGAAAAAATATCAGATAAACTTCCGGAAAAATTATCGATCTTTGCGATTTCTAATATGCCGCAGGATTATATTAATTTTTTTAAAATATTAAATGAAAATGAAAAACCGGAATTGAATTTTTATTATATAACCCCTTGTTTGGAGTTTTGGGGGGATTCCACCAAGAAAAAAGCCGCTCTTGAAGGTGAAGGAAATCGACTCCTCGCTTCCTGGGGACAATTGGGTCGTGACTTTTTTAATTCTTTGTTAGATGCTGATTTCGATTTGTCAGGACCGGATGAAGAATCAAAACCGACCGAACCCGAAACCCTTTTAACCGCTTTACAATATGACATACTAAGCAACAGTTCTCTTGACGAAACAAAATTAAAGAAATTTGATGCAAAAGATAAATCTATTGTTATTAACAGTTGTTATTCGCGTATGCGGGAAATTGAGGTATTGTACGACCATATTCTGAATGAATTGAATGAAGGAAAATGCGAGTTTAGCGATATAGTTGTAATGGCGCCTAACATTGAAGAATATGCACCTTATATCAAAGCTGTATTCAAACAAAATGCGATTTCAAATGCTGAAGGATCTGGTAAAAAATCTTTTATTCCTTTTAATATTTCTGATTGTTCAACTATTTTTTCGTCTATTGAAGCTGAAACATTCATAAAAATATTAAATCTTCCGAAAGGTAAAATGACATCAGAAGATATTTTTGATATTATTTCAAGCGAGCCGGTAGCCAATAAATTCAATTTTTCCAAAGAAGATAGGGATAAGATGTACGAACTTATTTCAAAATCAAAGATATTTTGGGGAAAAAATAATGAACACCGAAATGAAATTTTAGGAATGGAATATAATGATACAGGAACTTGGGATTTCGGATTTAAAAGAATGTTGATGGGATATGCTGTAGATTCAGAAGATGTAGTCGATGGAAATATTTTACCACTTAATACATTTGATAATGACGGTATTGTTATCGGTAAATTAATTTCAGTATGCAAAAAAATATTTGATATCTGTGATAAAATGTCAGAAAGTTTATCTTATGATGATTGGTGTGATAAAATATTTTATCCTATTATTAAAGAGTTCTTTGAACTGCCAAATAGTAAAAATGAACAAATCAAACCGTTATTGACTGCAATCTCTTCGTTTAAACATACTTGTTCAAAATCGTGTCTTAGTGATAAAGAGATACCACTTGATGTAGCTAAAGCAGCAATAGAATTTGAATTAAATAATGAAAGTTCAAATTCAGCAGCGTTTTTTAGAGGCAGCGTTACTTTCTGCCAACTGCTCCCTATGAGGAATATTCCTTTTAAAAATGTTTGCGTTCTCGGTATGAACGATTCTGAATTTCCGAGAATCAATCAAGAATGCGGGTTTAATCTTGCGAATAAGGAATACCGTACCGGAGATAGAAATCTTAGAAATGAAGATCGATATATTTTTCTCGAAACTTTACTCGCTACTAAAGAAAAATTCTATATCAGTTATATCGGGCAAAGTAATTCAACTAATGAAGAGTTACCTCCTTCGGTTCTTGTTGATGAACTGTTAGATTATCTTGAATCAGGAACCGGGAAAAACAAATCAGAGTTTGTTACTAAACACCCTCTTCACGGCTTTAACGAAAAATATTTTGTAGAAAGCGAGGATGATTTTTATAGTTATTCTAAAACATATTATAATGCAGCTAAATCATTTGAAAATTCAAAAAAAATCTCGGCTGATGAATTATTTTGTTCTGAATATTTACCTTTATCTGATGAAAATCTAAAAAATGAGTTCTCTTTTGATGAATTTGTAAGATTCTTCCTCTGTCCCGCAAAATTCTTCCTGAAATATAGATTCAATATCAATCTTTATGATGAAACTTTAGAACCTCTTGACAGTTCTGAACCGTTTGAACTCGATAATTTAGAAAAATATTTATTAAAAGATGAATTGTTAAAGCATAAAATTGATGAAAAAGAATTTGATATTGAAAATAATTTGAAAGCGTCAGGTATACTTCCACCGAAAGTTTGGGGTGATAGTATATTTCAAGATGCTGATGGAATAGCTGAAGAGATTAACGAAGCTGTTTCTGATTTGGGAGAAAAGAATTATAAAACTAAAGAATATAAATTTGATGAAAAAGAATTTGATATTGAAAATTTTAAATTTACTATTACAGGAACATTTGATAATATTTTCAAAAAAGACGGACAGAAAGTTCAGGTGTTTTTTCGACCCGGTGAGATCAAAAATAAAGATAAATTGAAAGCGTGGATTTGGCATCAACTTGCTATGCAGGAAAATTTAGGCATTAAAAAAACAATCTTAATTGGATGGGATAAAAAGTTGGTACAGGAAGAAATTTGTGATTGTAAGTATAATCTCCCAAAACTTGTTGAAATCTTTGTTTGTGGACTTAAAAAACCTTTGCCGTTATTCGAAAATTCATCACCTGAATTTGTAAAATCCTACAAAAAAGTAATAGCAGATGACTCTTTAAAAGTTGCAAGTAAAAAATGGGAAAAAGATGAATATAGCTTTTATTATGATTTAAATGAATATGCTAATTTTATTTGTTTCGGTGAGTCACCACCGCAGTTAAACGACAATTTAAAAGATGAATTTATAGAATTAGCAACGGAAATTTTCGGGAATGTTGATGAGGCATTTAAAAAGGAGGAAGAGAATTAATTTGGGGTTGAATGATCAATGGAGGGACGCTGCCGTGACTGGCGTATGCCGGTTCCTCAGCGTCCAAAAAAACATGGTCGTCGGGTTGAATGACCAATGGAGGGACGCTGCCGTGACTGGCGTATGCCGGTTCCTCAGCGTCCTAAT
>JAOZSF010000285.1 GCA_029939815.1 bacterium | reverse complement strand
ATTTTTCACGTTCCGACCTTAGAGAAACAACTTTCTTTGCAACAAAAAGCGAAAATACAAATTATTATAATGCAAAATTTAACAATTCCGATCTAAGTTACGGTTATTTCTCGAGCTGTAATATGAAAATCTGTGATTTCGAAAGTTCGGCATTAACAGGTGCAAAATTTATAAATTCAGAAATGATTAAAGCTAATCTACAGAAATGTAATCTGAATGACTCGATTCTTAATGGCTCTGATATTTCTTTCGCAAGTTTACAAGACGCAAATTTGCATAATGCGCGGGTAAATTATAAAACCAATCTTGACCATATCTTTTTATCTAAAAAAACCGATATGAGATGCGTTAATTATAGTAATGCTCAATATGACGGCTTAACACTATCAAAAATAAATTATCTTATAAGAAGAAAAAACTGGGAAGATAATTATAAGAATAATAAAATTAAAAGTATTATGTCTAGATTTTTTTGGCACATGAGTGATTACGGTTTTTCAACAATTAGAATCGTTTCATATTTTGCTCTCTTTATTATAACCTTTTCGGCAATATATTTTCTGATGGGCTTTATTCATCCACCGGGGGTAATTGATAATCTGTTCGTTGCAGATGGCCAGAAATTGCAGCTTTCAATTGTTATTCTGAGGTCTATCTATTTCTCCTTTGTTACAATGACCACATTGGGATTTGGGGACATTTATGTCTCTACAAATTCATTTACCGGTTATTTTCTTGTCGTTTTGCAAACTTTAATTGGATATTTTATGTTAGGAGCTATAATTACCAGATTGGCTATATTATTCTCAAATACAGGACCGGCAACATTTGATGAATACGACAGCACAGTAAGCAAATAATCTTAAAATAAAACACGGGACCGGACCGGACATACAGATTTTTTGGCTGCGGATTAACACGGATATTAATACTTGAAAATTGATTTTTCAGAAGGCACCAGATTTTGGGATAAAGGCTGTAGCCGGTCTCGCTGAGGCCGGGAAAATCCGCAGCCAACGGCAGCGGCTACAAAAGACCAATCTCGCCCGAAATTCCAAACGTCCAATTACCATTTTCCAATTTCCAATTTCAAGTCACTAATTTCAAACCTTTACTCCACAAGCAATTCGGCGGAATTTGTGATTTTATATTCGTAGATCAGTGGCGGGATATTTGTTTTTTCGTCGAACATTTTCAATTTAATATTTCCGCTTTTAAAAATATGGTTTGAGACCGTCATATCCCAGTTGAAACTAAAAACCAAGTTCGAAATATTAATGTTGCTGAAAAAATTGGTTGCATTATTATTAACTTTTGCGTCAGTTATTTTTTGACTGAATGCATCGCTTATGCGGCCAATTTCGTTTGAGAAGCAATTAAATATAGTATCAAACGGAGACGGTTCGTCTTTGGGTTTATGCCCATCAGTTATTTTTGTAACTTTTGGATTTTGGCTTGTGTTTTTTCCTGAATCGATAATCATATCCAAAGTATCCCATTTTATATTGGCTGCCTCGATATTCATTTTTAAGAAGGAATTATCCGGAAATGTTCTGCATTTTGCGGAAAAGAGGAGAATGCTGTTTGTGTTTTGATTAAAATTTGCGGAAAGAAACAAGCTCCACAAGTTTTTATTTTTATCAGGTGGAGAGAGGAAATCGTAAATATATAAATTAAGATTATTAATCGACCATAGAAATGTTCTTTTATCATGGTCGCTGCAGGTTATGTTCAGGTTTTTAATTTTCATTTCCGGGATTGAAAGATCAATACTCGTTTCATTTTCCGCTTGCTTATTGGTATTTGAATCAAACAGTTTTTCAATTTCTTCCTGTTTAATATTTTTATTAAATAAAAGTATATCTCCATTGTCATCTTTCAGAATTGAAACATAAATGTTTTCAATGTAAAAACAGTCAAGTTGAAGACGTAATAAAAATAACGTGCGAGCAAGCTCAAGAGAAATTTTAACGTTTCCAACATTAAGAACTTCTCGCGGAACCGGTTTCTTCTCGATAATTGAGAAATTATCCGCAAATAATGATAATGTGAAAAGATTGAACGATACATTACCTATTTTGAGGGAAAGATTGTCAGTAGAGTTTGTGATTAGCGCAGCCTGCACAGAATAAGACAGTAGAAATAGACTGACGAATAAAAATAATTTATTTTTGATTATGTTCATTTAACCATTTATTGCGGAGTTCATTTTTGCGGCCATCGGTAATAAAAGTCGATTCATCGGCATTGCTTCTTAATTTAAAGGATAAGGCGGCTAAAGCAACAGCTGAAGCGACAGAAACATTAAGACTTTGCACGAAGCCGTGCATAGGAATAATAACTTTTCCGTCACAGAGTTCGGTTATTTCGCTGTCGACGCCTCTGTGTTCATTTCCCACAACAATAGCAATAGGGGAATCAATCGAAATATCGTGAATAGAGACAGCGTCATCAGCAAAACAGGTTGAATAGATAGTGAACCCGTTTTTTTTAAGAAAATCTGCACATTTTTTGAAATCTTTCCAGATATGCAGGGAAAGCCATTTTTCACATCGGTGAGAAATTTCTCTGTTAACCACAAATTTTTCTGTAGTTTCTATAATATGAACATCCTGAATGCCAAAAGCTTCACACGAACGAAGAACGGCTGAAATATTATGACGGTCGAAAACATTATCAAGAATGATAGTTAATTTATTGAGGCGTTTATCGAGCACGCTGTTCATTTTAGCCAATCTTTCATCTGTAATTTTCTGAGTCATAGTCAAAAAAGTTGGATTAATGGATGAATATGCGATAATACGCATATTATTTCATTTAATGGATTAGGGTATTATTATACCAAAAAAGCAAAAAAAAGCGCCGGTAAAACCGGCGCGAATAAAAAAGAGATGGGCAAATCCAAGAGGGCAGAGAGGATAGGAGGGTAGTAAGCAAGTCACAAGTGACCTGCAGTGTGTGTCGCATCTGTCGGAGGTACGGATTGTATCCCATCTCTTAAAAAGCTATATTAAAGATCAATCGTTATAATAATGGCAATATCCGTGCCAATAATGATAAAAGAGGTATAACGATGCCACATTACCGCAAAAGTGTGCAAAATGTGCACGGTTAGGCAAGCGCTTGTGCAATGATTACTCGAATAAAATCCGCTTGGCGCGTATTTTAATACTTTTAAAACATAATAAAAACACAAATATTGAGAAAAACGGTTCGGGAATGGGAGTGCCGTACCAGACTTCTAATTTTGACGACCACCAGTCAGGTTTTATCGCGAAAACTGCGGTGCCATCCAGTTTAAAACTGAATCCTGCAACCGACTGTAAAAAGTAACAGCCTTCATAATTTCCTTCAGGAGCGTTAGTGAGATAATCGCTAAAAGTCCATATTCCGCCTGCATTTGACCACATTTCGATGTAATTTGTGCTGCTGTGTCTGCCGTTAAAAATTACCCACGCATTATTCGCGTTATCCACCGTAACAGCTGTACGCGGGAAATTCGGGTCTATATTTGAAAAATAATTAACCTGCCAGTTTCCGCCGGTATTATCAAAAATAGCGCATTGACCGGTTGGCTGATGTTTTAAAGCGATGTACGCTTTGTTGTTTTTGTCGAGACAAAATCCGATCTGATTTGCCCAATGATTGGAAGCAACAACTTCTTCCCAGGAAAAAACAGAAGAACCTGCCGCAGTTTCCTCTCCAAAAATCAC
>JAOZSF010000284.1 GCA_029939815.1 bacterium | reverse complement strand
TCTTCCTAACTTTTCTTCAAAATTATTTAATGTGGGTTGTGATGAAACTTGGCAGTTAGGAACAGGCGGCAGTAGTAATGCGGTTTCTGAACTTGGAAAAGAACAGGTCTATTATAATTTCCTTATGAAAATATATGACCTCACTCAAAAACATAATAAAACTATGATGTTCTGGGCGGATATGCTCTACGGCCATCCTGATTATTTTAAAAAACTTCCCTCTAACTCTATCGCTCTTGTTTGGGGATATATCGCCGGTCAGCTCGGAGAACCGACAATTAGTAAATTTGGAAAAGCAGGCTGCAGATTCTATGTTTGCCCATCAACCTGTACCTTTAATTCACATTTCGGTAGAACGTCTAATATGATTCAAAATGTCAGGGATGCTGTCGGAAACGGCAGAAAATTCGGCGCGGAAGGCTTGCTTATGACTATTTGGGGGGATCAGGGGAATTGGCAGCAATTGCCTTTTGAATATCCCGGACTTGCTTACGCCGCGGCAACAAGTTGGAATTACAAAGGCAATAAAAATATAGATATTCCGCTTGCACTTGATAAAAATCTTTTTTTGGATTCGTCCAACATTGTCGGTAAGGTAATTTATGAACTCGGTGAATCTTACCTATGGCCCGGAAAACAAATCGGCTTCTTGCCGGTTATATCAAGAATTCTGTACAATCCGGATTTTTCTATTACAGATGAAAAATGGATAAATTCCAATTCAGTTAAGTCTCTTGAAAATACTATAAATAAAATCGATGATTTAACAGCACAACTTAAAAGTTCGGAAATGGAATGCGATGACGCAAAGCAAATTGTCGAGGAAATAAAAATAGGTACCGCTCTCGCAAATCATGGATATAAAATGGCGATTATCCGTCTAAAAACAAAGTCTGAAAAGGTTGGAGATATCCCTGAGAAATATCGCAAAAAACTCGCCGCGGAATTACAAAAAATTATCCCGGAATATAAAAAAATATGGCTCAAAAGAAATAGAAAAGGCGGGCTGAACAACAGCATCAGAAAATTAGAAGGTTTACTCAACGCTTATTCCGCATCTAACCCGAAAAATACTCAACAAGAAATATTCAACTGAAAAAGTATAACCCCATTTAGCAACGGAAGCTGTAGAGCTTTTTTACTTGAAAATTGAGAATTTCTTGTTGATTTTTTAAAATTACATGCACCCTGTCCATCATGCCCATTAGTTTTTAAAAACATCTTTTGCTATAATAATAAACATGAATACCATTCTTAAATTACTGCTTTTCACTACCTTATTTGTCGTTTCTTCTCTTTTGGCAAGTGACGAAAAAAAAGATGTTATCCAATTCGCTACCGTTAATGCTAACTATCGCGTGGGATTGGAAAAACTCGCCGAACAATATCAAAAACTTCATCCAAATATCAAAATCGAACTTTCAATCATAGCGCAGGAATTTGAAACCTGGATTCGTACAAGAATGGTTGCCGGCGGTGACATGATTCCCGATATTTATAACGCGAACTTTACAAGAGGATACGATGAGCAAGGGAAATTAGTCGCCCTGAATGATTATCTCGACTCCATAAACCCTTATACCGGAAAACCGTGGAGAGACAGCCTGATTACGACCATGCTTGAACGCTATCGTTTGGCAGGAAAATATTACATGCTGCCTTATGATTATGTTGAAATCGCCGTTTTTTATAATAAAGATATTTTTAAAAAATTAAATATTGAAGTTCCGGAAACCTGGGATGAATGGCTGAAAGTTTGTAAAAAAATCCAGGACGCCGGCTTGATACCTATCGCTATCGGCGGGGACGCATCCTCGTTCTGGGCAGGCGATATGGGATGGCTTGTCCGGCTGTTAAATGATGCCTACTTAAGAAATTTACTTCCCGAAATTGTCAGCCGGCCGGGTGATTGGGATTATGAACCTTCACGGAACGCGAATTATCAATATAACCCGACAAATGTTTATGCCGACCTTCTCGTCGCGTATAATAAAGAAAGAATGTTTAATGCTATCCTTGATGACTCATTCGATTTTTCATCTCCGCAATTCAGACAAGTTTACGTTAGACTTAAAGAATTATCAAAATACTTTCAGCCGGGGTTTATGGGTATTGGTTCAGGCAGTGCGATTCAGCTCTTCTATCAGCAGCGCGCGGCTATGTGCATTCTCGGAAGCTCTTTTGTAAGCGGCATACTTTATGATTTTGAAAGAATGGCTCCGGAAGACAGATTCAACTTCGGGAATTTTTGGTTCCCGACGATTACTAATGATCCGCTCTGCTGCGGACCGTTTCGCGGCGTTGGCGGTGGCGGAATGACTCTCGCAATTCTTAAAAAAAATGACCCGCAACACGAAACCAACGTCGTCGATTTCCTCAAGTTTATTACCACGCCCGAAGCCGGCAAAATTATGGTCGAAGAAACTATTAAAGATAAACAGCCGCTTATAGGTCCGCTACTGATTAAAAATGTCAAACTTCCTGAAAATCTCGCCGATAAATATAACGTTTTTATGAATCGCGGCTTTGAGAAATTTAACTTCAGAGGTCTGCTCGATGAACAGGAAAGCGTGAATGAATGGGTTGTCATTGCTCAAGAATTTATGGGCGGAAGAATGTCGTTTGACGAATTCTGCAATGAATTTAACTCGCTTATGAAAAAAGCCGCGATTAGAATCGCAAAACGGGACGGCAATGACCTCAACCCGGCTACCAAAGATAAACTTCCTCTCATCATTAAAGAGAAAAATAATTGGAATCCTTTTGAAAACGGTTCCCTTATGCTCGTAATCATTTTAATTATTTTTATTTCTTATGCCGCGTTCAATATCGTAAAAGCAAAAGGTCCGAAAAAAAATATTACTAAAATCGCTTTCGTCCTCCTTTTTCCTACTATCTTTATCCTCGCTACCTTTAACTATTTTCCCGCTCTGTCAGGACTTTATCACGCTTTCACTAAATGGGAAGAGGGGCAGGCAGCTTCTTTTAATGGTCTCGATAATTTCCGCCAACTCATTCACGACAGAGCTTTCTTTGTCGGTATCGGGAATATGATTATTTTGCTCTGCGCGGGATTGTTTAAAGCTATCGTTATTCCGTTCATCGCTGCGGAACTTATCCTCGCACTCGCAAGTAATAAATTACAAAGATTTTTCAGAACCGCTTTCCTGCTGCCAATGGTTGTCCCGGGGCTTGTCGGGATTTTGATTTGGAGATTTATTTATGACCCTAATGTCGGAATGCTTAATCAGGCGCTTCAATCAATAGGCCTTGATAATTTAGCTTCTAACTGGCTCGGTAACCCTAAACTCGCTCTCAGCTCAATTATTTTTATGGGATTTCCATGGATCGGCGCTTTCGGTTTGTTAATTTATATGGCGGGACTTATGAACATCCCGAGAGATATTAATGAATCTTTCAGCATGGAATCTACAAATGTTCTTAAAAGAATTTGGCATATTGATATCCCGCTTGTAAGAGGGCAAATTCGGATGCTTACAATCCTCACTTTTATAGGCAGCGTGCAGGACTTTCAAACAGTTCTGCTTATGACTCGCGGCGGACCGGGTACGGCTACTTATTTGCCGGCGTTAAGAATGTATTATGTCGCGTTCACATATTCGCATTTCGGTTATGGCGCCGCGATAGGATTAGTTTTATTCCTTGTAATTTTATTAATAACGATTATAAATTTAAAAGTAATAAAACCGACGGAAGAAATGT
>JAOZSF010000283.1 GCA_029939815.1 bacterium | reverse complement strand
TAACGGAAGTATTACCGAAAAAAGTGGAATCCTCTAATTCTAATGAGCCATTACCTCCGAGAGCGACAGCGCCGCCATCCCCGCCTGCGGAATTGTTTTCAAATGAGCAATCCTTAATTTTTACATTCGCAGTATTATGTTCTATAGCGATAGCTCCGCCATCAGCGTAAAGACCGGAACCGCTTACGGGCGTGTTATTATTGGAAAAGAGGCAGTTAATAATTGTTCCGCCACAAGAAGTGTATCCTGAAAATTTAATTCCGCCGCCGGCGTTGCCGTCTCCGTCAGCAGTCGTAGCACAAGCAGTAACCACGCAGTTTGACAAATTCAATCTGGTGTCGTTGGA
The DNA here is from genome assembly GCA_029939815.1 of bacterium. Lineage (GTDB taxonomy): Bacteria > Auribacterota > UBA3054 > UBA3054 > B51-G9 > B51-G9. The sequence continues at coordinate 3,383 of JAOZSF010000283.1, read as the reverse complement.
TGTAACGTAAATACCGCCGGCATTAGCATGTAAGCCATTAGAGATCGTCAGTCCGGAAATATTGTAAGTATATCCAAATCTACACGCAAAAATATAGTCGTTCGCGTTTCCGTCAATAACGATATCGCGCGGATTTGCTCTGCCGGTAATGGTGAGGTTTTTGTTGATGTTAATATCGCCGGTTGTCAGAGTAATGGTCGCGGGATAAGTTCCTAAACTAAAATTGATTATATCGCCTGAAGAAGAATCGCCAACCGCTTGTCTTAGAGAGCCGGCGCCGCTGTCAGCGGTAGTTGTTACAGTCCGAACAGTACTGTGGTCAATTTCAGTTACCGTAACATTATTCGACAGGTAACCCGTCGCGGTACACGCGAAAACCGCGCTTCCGTTGTGAACATCCGGGTCTTCGGCAACGGAAACAGTAACCGGTTGTTCAGTCTCCCAGTTTCCCGCGTCAAAATTCAAAGTAGCAGGCGCAGCGGAAATATTTGCGTCTCCGGAAATTTTTGTAACAGAAACAGCAAGCGCTCCGCCAGGATCGGTGGAAAGCCTGACATAAAAGTTATTGCTTCCTCCTTCCGGCACGGATAAATCAGCCGGATTAACGAGAATACCGTTGTCGTTTTCCAATTCATGAGCGGTAACTTCTACTGTTGTCATTCCCTCCGCAGTGCAATAAAAAACAGTTTCGCCGAGTTCGGCATCATCATCTTCCGCGGCGAAAAGAGTAATCGTTTCGCCTGCCGCCCAGTTAGAAGCATCAAGAACAGCCGGCGTGCCGCTTTGCACAGTAATATCCGTATCGCCGGAAACTCTTGCAACGGAAACAGTAACAGCAGTTCTCGGCTCAGAAGTAAGCATAACATTAAAATCAGCGGTGTTTCCTTCATTAATATAAATGTTAGTAACCGAAGTTTTTAAGTCGGGAAAATCTCCATCGGTTGCCCATTTAAAAACTATTTCCGAGCAAGGCGGCATAGAAATCTGATACCCGCTTTTAAAGTTTGAAACAACAGAATAATCGCTTGTAACATTTCCCTGAACAGTTTCATTATTATTAGTATAAGTATCGGAAGTAAGCAGCCATTTTTCCGCGGTTTCGTCTTTTACATACTCTTTCAAATTAATAACAACATCCTGCGAATTATTAAGGTCATAATTAAAAAGAATAATCCCGTTTGTTCCGTTATTTTGAAAAGCGTAACTGTAAATTGTTTTAAATTCATTAGAAGTAAAATCTCCTTCAGTCTTAGAGTAAAATCTGCCGTAAGAATAGTAACTCGGATTATCGCCTGACTGAACAGTTTCCATCAAATTACCTTCCCGGACTTTGTTCACAATCATATTTGCGTACCAGACAGGCCGTTTATATTGTTCACCGGGTTTCATTATGTGCATCAGCCCGAAGAGAGGAGATCCATAGGTGGATTTACCTGTTAAATTAAAAAAGTTTTGCCAACGGACTTTGTTTACTTCTAAATTGACCAAAGAATAATTAGCAAGAGCGATTCCTTGTGCAAGTGATGGTGTAAGCAGCGCAAAATCTCCCGCCGGAGCATCACCGTGCGAAGTATGCGTGTTAAACTCATAAAAAGTCAGATCTACATCAGCCGGCAAAGCATCACGATGAGGTTTAACTCTGTTGTACGCTTCATAAGTCATATTTGCCATAAACCAATTGAACAAACCTTCCTCGCCAAGAGTTGTTCTGTCGGTATCATAAAGAAATCTGTCGGTATAAGGACCTATAGCATAAGCATCAGCGTTAGTACAATCGCCGATAATTTCATTTTGCAGGTAGAGAGACCCAGCTTGCCCTGCCGGCATCATAATAATATTATTAGTAAAGTAAGGAGAATCTTTCGCATAATTAATAATATCATTCCAATAATCCGGACCGTTGAACCCTTTGAAAATATAAGGGTAGAAAGTGTTCCATGCTTCGTTCCCGATTTCTATATGTATCTCTTTTATAGATTCCGTCCAGGGAATTGGATGACCTTGTTTTGCGCGCTCGTTTCCCCAATAAGTATTTGTCGGCGCGGCAAGAAACTCAATCATATTAGTAATTTCCCATGGAAAAATAGTGCCGGAGCAATTATAGTGAAGCGAGCATCCTATTTCTTCACACGCAAAACAGGCATCAGAAAGGGTTAGCTCTTCCTTAGACTGCCGTTCGTAAACCCCGAGTTTATCGCCCATTCCACATCTAAAGCCATAAGTTTCCAGGTTTGGTTTCAACTGGTCTTCAATAGACATTCCGCCGGCTGTGTATGCTCTTAAAATACCGGGATTAAATTCTTTGTAAATATTAATTGCTTCTGTGCGGCAAGGGAAATTGCTGTCGCCTTCTACTTGTTCAGCTGTAAAATCATCAATAAGAACCGATCCGCCGGTAACTCTTATTCTTGCGGCAACCATTCCATCCGCACTCATGGTTAAAATCATTTCCCTGTATTCCCAATCATTTGGGACAGTAACATTTTCTGAAGAAGTGCCTGTTGAGTACAAATCGCATACTACATTCGGAGTTCCTGAATCTTTTTTTAGCCAGAAACCAACGCGCCAGGATGTGTTGAGCGTTGTGCCGCCATCGGAGATGCACTGATATTGCTGGTAGCTTGTGTCTGATGTTCCGTCCATTCGGCATGAACTGTTCCCGAAAGATCCGGGGGCGCAATCGTTAGTTACAATAAAATTATTTTCAGCCGAAATGTTCCACTTCCATAGGTTTGTATCGCCTACATTTCCTGCCGTAAGATAATTATCGTTATAATTAAAGACCCCGACATCGTCAAATTCGTAAGGAGGGTCTAATGAAATCGGCTGATCAAAAGTCAAAAAGCACCATGTACGGACAGCTCCACTGTAATTTATGGTTTTGTTCGCCATTTTTACTATTTTACCGGTAACTCCTTTCGCAGGATCGGATAATATATAAAACTCTGAATTAGTAATTACAGGATTCCAGTTCACAGTATTAACACCATTGTAGTCCACCCATTTTACATAACAGCCGTTTGTGGTGAGGACTGTGGTGTAAACTCGTCTGAACCGTGTTCCTTCAAAATTTTTAGCGACACGCTTCTTTAAAAGTGCACCTTGATAGTAGGTATTGACCATGTGCGTGCCAAGATGCGGTATTTCCCTGCATAAAACGTTTGTCGTTACTTCGACAGTTGTCGCCGCGTAGGCGGTGCTTCCCAGTGCAAGCATTAGGAAGAGGAAGACGGTGGTCGGCCCCAGCATGCGCGGGGCGCTAACGCGTGGTCGGTAAAATTCCCCTCTCAAAGAGGGGTGGCAGCAAAGCTGACGGGGTGTGTTATTTGTGGTCGGTGGCCGGTAAAATTCCCCTTGAATTTTATCCCGATTATTCCATCGGG
>JAOZSF010000282.1:2031-3738 GCA_029939815.1 bacterium | reverse complement strand
CGGGGTCGGCTACAATTCTTTTGGCGGCGTTTTTTCCACGAGCAGCTCCGCTATCGGGACGATTTGTTGAATGCAGTCAACAAATTTTGTCGATTGAAATTTGTAGGCAAAATTAGAAATTAAGCTTTGTGACTTAGAGTCTTAGTGGCTAAAATAAAAGCTTTGCGTCCTTGGCGCCTTAGCGAGAGATAAATAATTCTGCTGTTCAGCAGCGGCACAGTAAATGCCGCTATCGCGTCTTTATTACTGTACTCCATAAATCACCTGAGTGTCTGCGGAATGTATTCGTTCAGTTTTTTGTCAACACAGTTAATGTCAAACTTCGCAAATCTCTGGATTCCATTCTCAATCGGAATTAAGGGCCACTCATTCCCGATTAACGGCTGAGCGTATTTTATAAAATCATCGGTTACATCAAGTCCGTCAGTTGATAACCACTCTTTCGGTAAACATCTTTCCGAATTGGCAACGACTCCGAGCGGAACTTTATCATAATAAATTTCGTAATTTTCTCCCGGCTTGCGTAAAAGAGTTGCCATCCACCCACTGCCGTCATTCAAAGCAATTTCCACAGCTTTTCTTCCTACTTGGTAAGCTTCTTCAGCGTCAACAGTTGAGGAATAAATTGAAGTTGAGCGTTGAAGGACTCCGGGCACCTGTCCTGTTGCCTGTCCACGAACGCTTAATCCGACATCATTCAAATAATTTGTAACAACCTGAGCAACAGTTGTTCTACTCGCGCCATATTCGATATGACCAAATCCGTCACGTGCTTCTCCGATGGAGCCGCAGTCAAATCCTTCGCTGACAACAACGATACATCTCCCCTCTTCCCGCAGTTTTTTATTAACATTTTCCGCGAGCGATTCAAGAGTGTGATGCGCTTCAGTTAAATAAAGTTGGATTGGATATTCACGGTTTGGATCGGCAAGACGTGCCGCTGCGGGAATAAATCCGGCGGTTCTGCCCATTGCCTGAAAGACTGAAACACATTCGGAAGGACACATTCCGTTATTCTCCTGAATTGTATTTTGGATGATGCTTGCCCAGTAACGCGCCGCGCTTCCGTAACCGGGTGTGTGATCGATTATTGTAAATTCGGTATCGCCGAGATCGTTGTCGATAGTTTTTGGAACACCGACAGCGATAAGTTCAACCCCTTTGCTTTTTGCAAGTTCTGAAACTTTATTTGCGGTGTCCATAGAATCATTTCCGCCGATGTAAAAAAAGTAACCGATGTTGTGAGCTTTGAACACATCAATTATTCTGTCAAAATCTTCAATCTGTTCAGGTTTAAGTTTGTAGCGGCAGGTTCCAATTACGCCGGAAGCGGGAGTTGTGCGCAGCAAAGCGATTTCATCAGGATTTTGGTTTGACAAACTGAAAATATTTTCAGTTAAAATACCTTCAATTCCGTGAAAAGAACCGAATAGAGTTCCTATTGAATCGGGACAGTCCCGGCATGCTTCAATCACTCCTTGCAGTGAAGAATTAATAACCGGTGATGGGCCGCCTGATTGAGCAACGATAGCGTTTTTCATATTTTTTTATAAGTTTCAGGTTTTAAGATTTAACCGGCATTCGCCGGTCGCTTCGCGAACTTCAACCGATATTCGCCGGTTGCTTCGCGAGTTTCAGGTTTTAAGAATAACATTTTATAAAAAATTTGTCAATTGAATTTCTGCATTGATTATGATAGAATCTACA
>JAOZSF010000282.1:0-1931 GCA_029939815.1 bacterium | reverse complement strand
ATGTGCGGAATTTGCGGATTTATAGATAAAAAAAGTTCTTTGGGCGATTATAATTCCATCCTCAAAAATATGAACAATAAAATGTTTCACCGGGGACCCGATGACGCCGGCGAATACTTTTATCAAAATACCGCTCTCGCTATGCGCCGCTTAAGCATTATTGACCTTTCAACCGGTCATCAGCCGATTCATGACGAAACGGAAACTATCTGGACAGTCCTCAACGGCGAGATTTATAATTTTACGGAACTACGTGAAGAATTATTCGCTAAAGGACATAAATTTTATACAAATACCGATACAGAAGTCGTTGTTCATCTCTATCAGGAATACGGCGATGATTTCGCGAAACATCTTGACGGAATGTTTGCCGTCGCGGTTTACGACCAGCCAAAAGACAAATTAATTATCGCGCGCGACCGCGCGGGAAAGAAGCCGCTATATTATTTTGATTCACCCGGACATTTTGTTTTCGGTTCTGAGATGAAAGTATTGCTTGAGCATCCGGCAGTGTCTCGTGATATTGATCAGATTTCATTACAGCAGTATTTATTATATTCATATATTTTAACACCTCGATCGATTTTTCAGGATGTAAAAAAAATTCCTGAGGGACATTATCTTGTAATCGAAAAAGGAGTTGTTAAATCCCCTGTTCAATACTGGAAATACACTTTCCCTGAAAAGATTATTCATCGTCCTGAAAAGGACTGGATAGAAATGGTTGATGAAATTTTGTTTCGCGCGGTGAAAAAACGGTTGATTTCCGATGTCCCGCTCGGCGTTTTCCTCAGCGGAGGAGTTGATTCAAGTTTGGTCGTTGCAATGATGTGCCGCGCAATGCCGTCAAAAAATGTTAAAACTTTCAGTATTAAGGTTGATGAACCGGCTTACGATGAATCCAAATGGTCACGCTGGGCCGCGGAAATTATGCAGACCGATCATCATGAATTTACAGTCGCTACAGACCAGATCCTTGACATAATGGATGATGTTATCAGCAATATGGATGAGCCGATGGCGGATTCTTCAATTTTACCGACACACATTGTTTCAAAATTGACGCGACAGCATGTAACAGTCGCGCTCGGCGGCGACGGCGGGGATGAAGTTTTCGGCGGATATCCAAAATATTTTGCTCAAAGATGGGCATCCCGCCTTGAGAAAATTCCTGCTCCAATACGAAAATGGTGCCTGGAAAAACCTTTAAGCTGGCTGCCTTCACCGGATGGAAGTGTGCTTTTAGGTCAGGGAAAAATCGAAGCTTTTTTCAAAAGTCTTCATCATAATTTCGCCCTAAGAAATCAATTCTGGGTCAGCCCGTTCCTGCCTGAACAAATTCAAAACCTTACCGGTTCGCCTTTACTTCAGGAAGCGATTGATCCTATTCTTGAAAGAGCGGCAGAATATTGCGGTATTGATGACATTGTGAATAAAACAATGTTTCTGGATTATAAAATCGTAATGCAGGATAATTTTAACGTAAAAGTTGATCGCGCGAGTATGCTTACTTCTCTGGAAATCCGCGAGCCGTTTATGGACACCGAACTTGTGGAACTCGCCGCGCAATTGCCCTCGCGATTAAAAGTAAAGGGAATGGAAACGAAGTATTTATTGAAGAAAGTCACCGAGAAATATTATCCTAAAGAATTTATTTACAGAAAAAAATGGGGCTTCGGTATTCCTATGAAAAAATGGATTCGCGGAAAACTCGCTCCACAATTCGAAGAAGTTTTATCGCGCGAAAATATTAAAGCGGTCGGGCTTGTAAAACCTGAACTGTGCTGCAAATTACTTGAAGACCATCTTTCAGGTAAAGCCGACAACAAAGCGCCGTTATGGAATTTATTCTTACTGCATAAATGGTATGATAATTATGTTTGACGTTTGACGTTTGACGTTTGACGTTTGACGTTTGACGTTTGACGTTT
>JAOZSF010000281.1 GCA_029939815.1 bacterium | reverse complement strand
ATAACGGATAACGGATAACGGATAACGGATAACGAACAATGTACTACTCCTGGGTTGAAATAAATTTAAACGCTTTGCGCGAAAATATTAATATTATTCGCGAAACATTATCGCATAACTGTCAACTTTTGTTGCCGCTAAAAGCAAATGCTTATGGACATGGACTTGAACCAATGGCGAAAGCGGCGCACGAGTTTGGAATTGACTGGCTTGGTCTTGCAACATTAAGAGAAGCATTAGAGATAAAATCGTATGTTCCTGAAACGCGGATTTTAGTTTTAGGACCATGTTCTGCTGACGATGTTAAATCTTTATATATTCATAATATAACGCCGATAATCGTAGATTTAGAGAATGCGCTGCAATTAAATGAAGCGGCGCGAAAAATGCACATGAAACTTAATTGTCATATAAAGGTTGATACCGGGATGGGGCGGATAGGCTTTAATGCGGAAAAAAATCTCACCGATATTTATAAGGCAACTCAACTGAGTAATTTGGAAATCGAAGGTCTTATGAGCCACTATGCCGGTGCGGATGAAGAAGATATTCGCGGCGCGGTAGGCCAACTTGATAAGTTTAAGCGGGTGAGCAAATTTTTACGGGAAAGGGATGTTAATATTCCGTTAAAACATATTTCAAACAGCGGCGGATTTTTGAACATTGCTCACTCGGATTTTGATATGGTTCGGCCGGGGATTTTGCTTTATGGCGGACTGCCTCCGGTTGACGGGAAAGTCAGAAAAGGAATTCGCACAAAACCAATGCTTTCCTGGAAGACGAATGTAACTTTTGTAAAAGAAGTTTTTCCGGGACAATCAATTGGTTATGGCGGAACGTTTACCTCGAAAAAGCGGACAAAAATTGCAACAATTGAAGTCGGCTACGGTGACGGATTTTTACGAGCTCTTAGCAACAAAGGAAATGTTATTATTCGCGGGGATAAATTCCCGATAGTCGGAAGAATAAGTATGGATCAAACAATGGTTGATGTTGGTCTTCACAGCAGTATCAGTGTTGGAGATGAAGTAGTTTTAATCGGCAAACAGGGATTTAGTGAAATTTCTTTTCAGGAAATTGCTGAGCAGATGGACACGATTTCTTATGAAGTTTACACATTAATTTCCGATAGGGTTGAACGAAGGTATTTTTTTAACAGCGAGCAGGTTCACAATTTCGTCTTCTCGAACTTTTCTCTTATGTCCGGGACGATATTGAGATAACTCACGAAAAGATAAAATTACTTTTGTCCAGTCATTTCATACCGCTTAGCCGGCGGTCTTAACCGGTTGATAATCGCTTTTGTCTCGTTTTCAGGTTTAGGATTTATTCCGTGAGTGTCATTCTGGAATGCGCCGTAGATAACCATTATCGGATTTTCTTCCCGAAAAACTTCGTTCATATAATCAGTAAATCTTTTTTCCGTTTTGTGATGCACAAGATACGTTTCGATTGCCGGTTTTGTCTCAGAGCGAAGTTTAAACGCGTTAAATGCTTTAACTGGTAAGATTATTAAAATCAGAATTATTAAAAAAATTCTGATAATTTTTGTGCTTTTCATGACTTTTATCCGAAGTTTAATCCGCAGTCAGGACATTCAGTGTGGTCAGCCGATAAATCAGCGCCGCATGCCGGGCATTTATTTTCAAGTTCTTCAGGGGAATTGTTGATTTCCAGATCCTCACGGATTTTCTGCTCCATAAGTTCTTTCGCCTGCTGAGCGTTTTCTTCCGGCATGGTTATGATGTAATAGCCTCTGTTTGCGTATTGCGGCCCCATTTTTTCCGCGACATCAAGCGCGCATGGAAACCCGAGGTCATCGAGAATTTTCATTGTGTATTTACAGTCGTCAAGCCCGCCGACAAACATTACGGCAATACGTGGAGTGGAAGAAGTATCATTCATGGATTTTTGGATTTTTGGATTACCACCCTGCCCTTTGGGCACCCCTCCTAAAACAGGAGGGGAATTTATGGATTGTTGGATTATTGTTTTTACTTTATAATTGGACGTTACGTGTTCGATGTTGGATATTCAATTGGATTAATTAACCGCTTTTTCATAGCATTGTGATGCGTGATACGAACTGCGAACTAACGCGCCGGAAGCCACTGCAGAAAAACCGAGTTCTTCCGCTATCTTTTTATAGAGTTCAAAAGTTTCTTCCGGGATAAATTCGACAACCGGATAATGGTTTTCAGATGGTGCAAGGTACTGCCCGATAGTAATTATTTTACAATTAACCTTTCTCAAGTCTTCCAAAGTTTTTCTTACTTCCTCTTCTGTTTCGCCGACACCGACCATTAAACCGCTTTTAGTCGGAATATCCGGGGCGAATTTTGCCGCGTGATTAAGCACGGCAAGTGATCTTAAATATGAAGCCTTGCTTCTCAGCAGCGGAGTTAATCTTTCAACCGTCTCAACATTATGATTAAAAACCGCCGGTTTTTCGGAGAGGACTTTTTCCAAAGCCTCAACGTTTCCGTCAAAATCTGAAGTTAGAACTTCGATGCCGGCATTGGGAATCTTTTTTCTGATTGCACAAATGATTTTTACAAATTGTTCGGCACCGCCATCAGGTAAATCATCACGTGTAACTGTTGTAACAACAACATATTTTAATCCGAGCTTCTCAGCCGCTTCAGCAATTCTTTCCGGTTCGCCCGGATCCGGCGGTGGAGGAGTACCGGTAGTCACACCGCAAAACTTACAGTTGCGGGTGCAGATATCTCCGAGAATTAAAAAGGTGGCGGTGTTATCGCTAAAGCATTCCCACCTGTTTGGACAGCCGGCTTCCTGGCAGACTGTGTGAAGATTCAGCGATTTAAGTAAATCGTGAGTTTTATCTATGGAAGCTTTAGCCGGGATTCTGATTCTCGGTAATGTAGCTTTTTTCTTCTTCATATTTTAAAAAAACGGACTAAACGGACCAAACGAACCAAGTACCAAGTACAAAGTACAAATTTTACCATTTCAATCTTGCGTTATAAGTTAGTACAGTTTCCGAATTTCTCTTAACCGGAACTTTAAATACAGCGGTGAACGCGTCTTTCTTTTCATATTTCTGTGAACTTTTTAAAATGGTCCAGTCGCAGCCGAATGGTTCAACAACATTCACAACAATATCCTCGTCTTTATGGTTTCTAATTGTAATTTCCCAGCCGGTATCATAAGTGCTGTCGCCAAGTCTTTTCCAGAAAGTCTGCCGGCGTTCCGAAACTATATCGAAAGCATCGCCGAGTTTAATTTCTATTTTTTCATTTTTCGGAGTGTGGTCGATTCTATCTTCACCGATGAACTGGTTATTACCTGACGAATCGGCTTTATAAACTCTAACAGTACCTTTTGGGAGAGGCATGCCGAGATTATTAGTTTTGCTGTTCATAAAAGAAATAAAAACACCGATTTTAATGTTTTTAATCATATCACCACGCCGGCTTCTGTAATAATAATTTTGACCAATACAGCGATAGATTTTAGTAATATCAATTCCATGTGCCTCAAGCAATGAAATTTGCTTTTTCTGATTTTGCTTTAAGGTTGTTGGTCTTTCTAATGTGTACATGTGATACTCAAACAAACTTTCTTCTTTAAAACTTTTTTTGGATTTATATGCAGAACTCAATGTCATCATATCGTATCTCGGACCGCCGCCGGCTTGCATAACTCTTTGCACGTCTCCGGCAACAAGTTTCAGCTGCGCGTTTTTAAATGTCGCACCGCAATTATTGTCGATTGT
>JAOZSF010000280.1 GCA_029939815.1 bacterium | reverse complement strand
TCGGTATGACCCCAATTAAATTTTTGAAAAAGCAACGCACCATGATTAATTAGGGGTTACTCGAAAAGGTATTTTAGCCTCGGAGAGGCTTAATGTTAATACCCCCTTTAGGGCAAGTTTTTGCGTACTTCTATCGAAAACAACGGAAAACATTAATTATTAAGCAATAATTTGACTTGAAAACCCCCGAAAGGGCGAGATGAAAATTTCCGCGGCAAATTTATTTCTGATAAAAGGGAACCCCCTCCGGTTTTCGACCATCCCCCTTGCCCGGGAAGGAGTTTTTTAGCACATCCAGAGTTAGGATTTTCATTTTTTATGCAGCCGACATCGTTGAGGTCGGACAAATAATCCGTTTTTAAAACCACCGGCACAAGACCGGTAGGATAGCATAGGCGAATGCCGGTTTTTATCTATTTGTTAAAATTCTTATTATAAAGTTATTTCTCGAAAATCAGTCGCCGGATTTAGAGACCTCTAAATTCGAAAAAGTTTTATCTATTTCAGGTATAGATATTTTTATTCTTATAAGTTCAGCTGCGGTATTTAACGCTTGCCGGTCCATTTTGGTTATTCTCTGATTATCAAGATATTTTTTAACATCATTAAGAACATTGCGCACCGGAGCTTTTCGCTCAAGTTTTGATACTAAACCACTAAGATAGTCAAGTAATTTATTTTTTGAGTTGATTTCAGCAACCGCCGCCCGATGCATCAATTCTTTGTTAATGTTCGCAATTTTCTGTTTTCTCTTGAACGTTTTAATTATTTTCTCAGCGTCATCCGTTATTGATTTAGCAGGATAGTTTGTTACGATATCAAGACAAATATCATACCATTCGGAAATGTTTCTTGAGGCGATAACGATCTTACGTTTCCGCAGAATGCTTGCTTTCAGATTTTTTCTTAATCTTCTCATTTGAGCATCAAGTTCATTTCTGGCTTTTTGTTTCTCAAGAAATAAATCAGCTTCCGCACCGGAATATATTAGAAGCTCATAAGTCATCTCAACATCGTCGCAAAGCGTAATACAGTCCTTCTGCCAGGTCGATGTAATATTAATCTTTTCCATTCCGGGAATCTTTATTCCGGAATCTTTCGCGATTGTAAGCCATTCAGGATCATTTGAAATCTCAACCACTAAATTCGATTCCTCAATTTGTGCCGCTCCGGCCGCACTGGCAATCAGAAGGGAAGTAACCTCGGCGGAAAAGACTTTTTGAGTATAACAGTTTCTGAAGAGTTCTGCTGCTTTTACCGAATCACCGGCTTTGAAATAAATTTTTGCCGCTATATAAGATATTTCAGGATTTGACGCGAAACGGTCTTCACAGCCTTCAATTGCAAGTACGGCGTTTGAATAATCGCCGCGCTGCACACTTAGTTTAGCGAGTTGAAATCGAATCTCATCAATTTTTTCGTCAGGCAACAAATCGAGATTGACTTTCAAAGACTTGAATTCATTTGCATAAGAAAGTGCAGCATTGAAATCAGCAATGACCATTGAATTGCTTAAACCATAAAGAAGAGCTTTAGAGTAATTTGTGATAAAAGTTCTTACATACGCGGGAGCGAGTTTTGCGGCGTTGTGATAACAAACAAGAGCTTTGGATACATTTGAATTCGCGAGAGCTTTTGCCGCCGTGTCGGCATGAACACGCGCCTGTGCCTGAGTTTTCAATTTTTTCAGCCTGTCGATAGATTGAGAGACCGCGTGAGAATTTGCGAATGAGCGGGTAAGATTTTCAATTTTCGCGAGTATCTGTTCATAATTTTTATCAACATTTAAAGACAAAGTTTCCTGAAGCATTTTCCCTGCTCGCTGTTCGGTTTTTATATCACCGAGGGATGCAAGTCTTTTCTGAGCGTCTTTTGCTGAAGAGGTATCTTTATAACTGTTAATTACAGTTCTGTAAGCCGCCTCTGCTTTATCAAATTCCATTTTAAGTAAATGTTTATTACCGGTTTCAAGAATTTTGTTTGCACGCAGTTCACTTTCCTGTGCGTATTTATCACGTAAAGTTTTTAGACTATTATTTACAAATTCAATCTCGCTGAAAGTAGGATAATTATCAACAATTTTCTGGTAAGATTGGATTGAGCGATAAACCTGTCCATTGACAAACGCGTTAGACGCCTGATTTAAAAGTTCTCTGGAACGAACCTCAACTATAAAAGGCGTATATTCTTTTTCAACATCATTAAGCTTCTTGATTTCTTCCGCTGTCGGAAATCTTTCACGAGCGGCTTTTACAATTTTCTGTGCTTTATCAAATTGTTTTTTTCGCAGCGCATCGGAAGATATTTTATAAAGCGCCCTCACAATAATATCCGCTTTGTCTTCCACGATGCTTGTGCGGTCGATTCGCTTAAGCTGCGAACCAGCATTAGGCGGTTCTGATTTATTCAATTCCTGACCACTGACGAAACCGTCGCTTCTGATGATGAAAGTTCTTAAACCGGTAAGTCCTTTTTTGTTAGGGGAAGCAATGCAGCAAAAATCGCTTTCATCAGCCCTGACAATTTCAAAATTATAATCATAAAGTGTTGGTGAAATGACAAGTGACTCTTCAACAAAACCATAATTATTTGAGATTAAATCATTGAAGTATCCATATTCGGAAATGCCATTTTCATTTTTATCAAGTTTTTGTGAAAGCTTAAAATAATTTTCCGCAATCGCAATTTCATGTAATTGCTCCATTACTTTCGTTTCGTTACGCGCAATTTTTCTCTGTGTTTGATTTGAATATGTCCACCAACCAATAGCGCCGGCGATTATTACGAACCAGGCAATACCGATATAAATTGCTGCATGAGCACGGCGGATATCTGATTTATGCCCCCCGCGTTTCCTGATTATGCTTAATGAAATAAACCCGAGAATTATTCCCACAAGCCAGCCGATAATCAATAACGGACCAAATAAACTTATGATAAAAGCAACAAGAGGCATGAGGCCGGCTCCCGGTGAAGAAGGATGCTCAACCGGATTTACAAACTGGCTTGGCACATAAGCTCCCTGCTGATTCGCCCCGCATGCGGGACAGAACATTGTATCCGGCGGAACGGGCTTTCCACAACTCCAGCACGGCCGAACGCCTGACATTTCAACGCCTCTTTCCTGAATTGTAACTGCAGGCAATGCCGCTTCAGACATTTCCTCGAGTTCGTTTTCCATTTTCGCGACATCGAATAAAATATAACAGTCACCGGCTTTAAAAATAGTTCCGCGTTCAATAGGGGAGTCATCGATTTTTTCTTTTTTAATGAAAGTCCCTGTTTTACTATGCAAATCGGTTATAAACCATTTATCATCCCGAAGTTCTATTTTGAAATGATGAGGAGAAATTGTCGGCTCGCTTAATTGAATGTCATTATCTCCCTTGCTGCCGACAGTAGCGCGGATAGTTTCTAATTCAAATGATCGTTCGTTTTCTTCATTAGGATGAATTATAAGTTTGATAAGAGCCATATAAAAGAGTACCGTTAAAATTAAGTGGTTGAAATATTTGTTAATAAATTATATCATAAATTAGAAAATAATACAGGAAACCCGCGAAGCGACCGGCGAATGCCGGTTGAAACTCGCGAAAGTCGTTGATCCCGGCCTACAGCATCGGGACGACCGGCAAAACAATTTAATAACAGAACGATTTATAACAGAACGATTTATAACAGAACGATTAATTTTATTAACAGGACTATTAGAACAGTACGATTAAATATAATTTTATTAACA
>JAOZSF010000279.1:1529-3758 GCA_029939815.1 bacterium | reverse complement strand
TTGTGCGAATTTGAATTTGCCGAACTTTTTTTAATAATTCTTTGGATAACATGTTTCTATTTATTATTTACCATTTATTAACCGATTACCGATTACCGAATACCGAATACGCGATAGCGCCCCGCGTATGCCGGGGCCGATTACCGATTACGGCACCTCTATCTCATCAAAGATCTTTTGGATTATATCATCCGATGTCATTTCCTCTGCTTCGGCTTCATAACTAATTATCACCCTGTGTCTTAAAACATCAAGCCCGATGGATTTTACATCCTGAGGTGTTACATATCCGCGACCTTCGAGAAAAGCATGCGCTTTTGACGCGATCGTCAGCGCAAGTGTTGCTCGCGGTGACGCTCCGAACTGAATATAATCTTTTATATCAACACCATGAGCTTCCGGTTCCCGCGTTGCGAAAATAATATCTATGATATAGTCTTTAATTTTCTCATCCATAAATATTTCATCAACTAATTTACGAATATCTATAATATCAGCAGGAGAAAATATAGGCGAAACGGCCGTTCGAGTTACTGTATGTGCCATCCTGTTTTGTATCTCCTTTTCTTCTTTTTTGTTTGGATAAGTTATCTTTAACTTTAACATAAATCGGTCAACCTGTGCCTCAGGAAGCGGATACGTTCCTTCCTGTTCAATCGGGTTTTGTGTCGCTAAAACAAGAAACGGATCGTCCAAAGGAAATGTCTCCCCGCCAATTGTTACCTGATGCTCCTGCATCGCTTCAAGCAAAGCGCTCTGTACTTTTGCCGGTGCACGATTGATTTCATCTGCCAGAATAATATTTGTGAAAATAGGTCCTTTTTTAGTTGAAAATGTACCTTCCTTAGGATTGTAAATCAATGTCCCTATTAAATCTGCAGGTAATAAATCCGGCGTAAACTGGATTCGGTTGAATGATGCCCGGATCGACTGCGCAAGTGTGGTTACAGCTAACGTTTTTGCAAGACCGGGAACTCCTTCGAGCAAAACATGTCCATTGGAAAATAATCCAATTAGCAGACGGTCAATCATATACTGCTGCCCAACAATATTTTTTGAAATTTCCTGTCTAAGCTGTGCGATAGCAGAACTTTTCTGCTGAACTTTTTCGTTAATTTCCTGTACATTACTTGTCATCTTTTTATCTCCTGTTTTAATTATTTCAAATATAACTCGTCTTCTGCATTCGATTCATGAGGACGGTTCTTCGTAAGCATTTTCTTTAAAAAATTATATATTCGTTCCTGCTCATGATTGCTCGGCTGATAATCGGCATAGCAGACATCATGCGATAATCTGAGTAATTCACATGCGGTAAATAAAGTGTGTTTATCGGGACCTACTTGCCCGGTCGATTTAGGATTGAAATCCAATATACTTCCTATTTGGTATTTTTTCCTGAAATATTTTTTTATTAATTCACTTGATTCATGAAAATATTTCTTAATGTCTCCTTCAAGTCGGTACCGTTTAACATGTTCTAATTTTTTTATAATGGAATCTTCGATAGATAAATTATTCGAAACTGTGATTCCCTTTTTCTTACGTGATTGTTTTATAATTATTACTGTAAAAATTATAGGGAACAACAATAAAATAATAACTAAAGGAATTAATACCTTTAAAAAATTACTCCCAAAACGGGTTACTTTATACTTTACACCCGATAGCTGACGATGCAGCTTCTCTTTACTTCCCGATAAACGATACTCTATAAATATCGGACCGGTCTCCGTTTTCATCCCGACTTTGTTCGTTACCGCGAATTTAAAAAGATGGACAGCCCTTTGAACAACTTGCGAATTTACCGTTAATGACTGGCCGAAAGTTATATGGTCAATTATTTTTAAACCGAGAAGCTGAGGCATAACAGGTGTGTAAATTATGTACGAATTACTTCCCTGAGGCCACTCGGCAGATAAAGCTAATTCAGTTACACCGTTTGCGTGAACCGTTTCATCTGTGCAGTCAACACTGAAAGAAACGTTTCCATTAACGATTCCTGATAAAGTTAAAATTAAAAATATAATTGACAAATTTTTCATACCAATCAAAATAAGCATATTTTATGCCAAAAAATACAAGAAATATAAGTGGCGTGAATATCGTTAAATAAGTAAAATAGAAAAATCGATTTTTTCTCCTCTCTTGTCATTTTGACAAATTGACAAAAACAACTCCCAAATCTGCCCGGTATTCCCCGGGCGCTTCACCTGACACCTGACACCT
>JAOZSF010000279.1:0-1429 GCA_029939815.1 bacterium | reverse complement strand
CACCTGACACCTGACACCTAAGATGTTCTTTTTATCAACCTATACACCCAGATAATCATAAATACAAACACCATCGCAAATAATACAAAAAATCCTAACTTAACCGCTAACTGAATCGGTACTTCAGGATTTAATTTCCAAATCTGATTGATTATGAGAGGATAATCATATAATGAATGAAGAAATATCGCCGCAAGTAAGCCAAATCCTATTGATAATCCCTTCTTTTTAGGGTGAAAATGCTCCTTAGAAACATAATATCCCATCACTGCACCGAAACACGCGTGCGCGGGAACCGCCGTTAATGCCCGCGGAATTGCGGCTGTCCAACCAATCCGGGAAATGAACATCATACTTTCAAGTGTAGCAAATCCAAGAGAAGCGGTAACCCCGTAAATGATTCCATCCATAGGTTCATCGAATGCGGGGTTTTTAGTGCAGTACCTTGTTAAAACCAAAAATTTGAAGAATTCTTCCGGTATTGCCGCGCAAAATAATGACCAGTACATTGCCGCAAGCATTGGATTTTTGATTTTCCAGACCAGGGGTGCAAGAGGATAAGTTATCGCAAGCACAGGAATAGCCAGAATAAATCCCAACCCAAAAGTCTTTAATAAAACTTTACGTGGCTCGGGATTTAAATCACGTTTATAAAAAAAACGCAAAATCAGCAATGACGGTAAAAATGAAAGCGTTACCATCATCAACAAATTTCGTCCGAAATTTATATACTCAGTATTCATAATCTTTTAACCACATAAGGAATCATAAGTTTTATTTTTATTCAGATGAATCAATATAATATTTTTCTTCAATTCGTGCATTAGCGGCTATTTTATTTATTCGTAGAAAATATGTGAAATTAGTGTCTGAATTCCTATTATACCAAAAATATCTTTTTTTGATATAATCTTATTATTATGAAAAATATTTATTTATTTACCGCAACATTAACAGAAGCAAAACCATTATTAAGATTGTCAGAAAATATCTCTGAGAACTTCATTAATAAAGTCAAAATCAGAACTTTTGAATTTAATGAACTCAAAATTCACGTCATTATTACAGGTATAGGTCCGCGAAAAACAAAAAGAACATTAGACGCTGTTACTGATTATATAAATAATGGCGCAATTATAAATATAGGAATCGCCGGCTCATTAAACAACAAACTCAAAATAGGTGAATGGAGAATTATCAATCAACTTCTTTTGTCGATTGATTTCAACAAAAAAATTGAATTGATAACAGATGATGATTTTAATGCTGCCTCAATTCTAACCTCCGGTTCGGAAATTACAAGCGAAAAAATAAAGCAAAAACATCATAAGGAATATTCCGCAGACTTGGTCGATATGGAATCATTTTACATTGCCGATTTCGCAAAACAAAAAAATCTGCCGTGTAAAATCATCAAAATGATTTCCGA
>JAOZSF010000278.1 GCA_029939815.1 bacterium | reverse complement strand
CGAATTTTCCGCGGTCAAAGACCGCGGCCACAAATTCACCTTCAAGCCTTGTAATCGATACTTTGTGATTAGTCGCTGGAAGTGGGCATCAGACCAGTTAACTCGGAATTATATTTTAACGCTTCATCCGATTGAAAAAGTATTTTAATTTGCTTTTAAACTTGTTATTTATTATAATTATACTATGGAGTGGAAAAGCTACTCTAAAAAATAAACAGCTACCGGAAAAGGAATTGTATATCAGCTTGCTAAAATATTAAAATAGAATCCGGTAACAGAAGAAAAGAAATAATTTTTATTTGGAATTTTAAATATAAATCACCCTGCGGTGTTAGTTATGTTAAGACTTATCTTGAACCAACATTTTGACGTAAGGGAGCCCGGTGCACAGGCGGAGGGTCATGCCCGTACTTCCATTCGGGACGGCGCACAAGTTTGTCACAGCACCCACTTTTTATTACGGTCCAACAGCGTCTTGCAGACGGCATTCGCGGGGTAATTCAATTCTTATTTCCTCTTTCCTTTCTGTTACTACTCATTAATACATTTTAGCGGTGTGGAGTTTGTTTTTAAATAAACTTCTATTGTTAGTATTGCCTTTTCCTGAAAATGAAAAAGTGATTGCCGATACATCAAATATAAGAGAAAACTTCTTCCTCTCAGCCGATGAACCAATAGCTGATTCTATTCAATCAGTACCAAAAGGACGACATGAACCGCTGGCTCATCGCATGAGGCCGGAATGCCTCGAAGAAATCGTTGGACAGAAACATTTGCTTGCTCCGGGCAGTTTACTTGACCGGGCAATAAGATCTGACACGCTTACATCAGCGATTTTCTACGGACCTCCGGGTTGCGGCAAGACAACTTTAGCGGAAGTTGTAGCTAAAGCGACAAAAAGAAATTTCCACCGCTTAAGCGCTGTGAGCGCAAGTGTTAAAGATGTGCGTGAAGCTATTGCTTTATCAAATAAATTGCAGAACGTCGGTCAACACGGCTTGGTGCTGTTTCTCGATGAGATTCACCGATTCAGCAAATCACAACAGGATGTATTGCTGCCAAGTGTTGAAAATGGAACAATCGTTCTGATTGGCGCAACGACTGAAAATCCTTTTTTCGCGTTAAATGCAGCACTGCTTTCGCGTTCTCGGGTTTTTCAGTTTGAACCGATTGGCGAGGAAGAAATTATTGTTCTTTTAAAAAGAGCGCTCAAAGATGAAAAACGGGGTCTCGGCAAAATTAATGTTAAAGCCGATGACGATGCTTTGGCTTTTTTCGCAATGGGATGCGATGGTGATGCCAGAATCGCACTGGTAGCTCTTGAGCTGGCTGTCACATCGGCGCCGAATGCCAAAAGCGGAAATGTTCATCTTACACTTGCGGATGCCGAAGCATCTTTGCAAAAGAAGAATATTGTTTATGATAAAGCAGGCGATTCACACTATGACACAATTTCCGCATTCATAAAATCAATGCGGGGAAGTGACCCGGATGCCGCGTTATACTGGCTCGCGAAAATGATTGAAGCGGGTGAAGATCCCAGATTTATCGCCCGAAGAATGGTAATTTTTGCAAGTGAAGATATCGGCTGTGCTGATCCTCTTGCCTTATCGCAAGCGGTTGCGTGTTTTCAGGCGGTCGAAAGAATAGGTCTGCCGGAAGCGAGAATAAATCTTGGACATGTGGTGGTTTATCTTGCTTGTTCTCCGAAAAGCAACGCGACTTACACCGCATTAAACAAAGCCGTAGAAGACGTACAGAACGGCAGAACATTAGAAGTGCCGCGGCATTTACGGACACGGCACAAAGGAGCTAAAGAGCTTGGTCATACTGGCTATAAATATAGCCATGATTACGAAGGACACTATGTTGCTCAGGATTATCTTCCTGCACCGAGAAGATATTATGAGCCGACAAATGAAGGTTGGGAATCAAAGATTGCCGACCGGCTTGAGCGCTGGCGCGCTCAAAAGCAGAATACTGAAAAAACGTAACTCTGCTGAATTTTAATAATATAGAAAATAAAAAGGAGAAATATGGAAGCATTTATATTACCGGTAGGTTTAGGAATATGCGGGTTTGTTTTAGGAGCAATTATTGTAATTGTGATTAATAAACGCAGTGTTAATTCGGCGGAAAGCCGAGCGGATGACGTGATTAAAAAAGCGGAAAAAGAAGCTCAGGCAATTATTCGCGAAGGTAAAATCGAAGTTAAAGAACAACTTCAAAAAACCCGCCTCGAATTTGAGCGTTCTACTAAAGAACAACGGAAAGAAATTCGCCAGCAGGAACAATGGCTCGAACAGAAAAAAGAAAATCTGGACAAGCGGGTGGATATCATTGAACAGAGAGAAAAAGATTACGAACAGGAAAAAGAAAAACTTGTTAAACAAAAACAAATGGTTGAGCAAAGCCGTGAACGTGTTCAGCAGCTTATTCGTGAAGAAGAACAGGCGCTGCAGAAAACCGCCGGCTTAAGTAAAGAAGAAGCTGTAAAACGTCTTATGGAAAAACTTGAACGCGAAGTTGAATACGAGGCGGCAACTTACATTCGCAAAAAACAGCAGGAAGCACACGAAGAAGCAGATAAAATAGCCAAAAATATTATTAGTCAGGCTATCCAGCGCTCCGCTTCCGACCATGTCGCGGAAACAACCGTTTGCTCGGTTTCATTACCAAGCGATGACCTTAAAGGCAGGATAATCGGGCGGGAAGGCAGAAATATCCGAGCTCTCGAACAAGGAACAGGTGTCGAAATCCTTATCGATGATACGCCGAACGCTGTAGTAATCTCCGGATTCGATCCCGTTCGCCGCGAAGTCGCACGTAGAACTCTTGAACGGTTAATTGCCGATGGAAGAATTCATCCGGCACGTATTGAAGAAATACTCAAAAAAGTTAAGAAAAATCTCGATAAAGAGATTATGGAGACAGGTACAAAATCTGCTCTGGAACTCGGCATCAGCGGATTGGCTCCGGAACTTCTAAGGTTGATCGGACGACTTAGATTCCGCACAAGTTATGGTCAGAATCTCTTAAACCACAGTATGGAAGTGGCAAGAATAATGAGCGTAATGGCAGAAGAACTTCACGAAAATGTCGAACGGGCAAAAATTATCGGGCTGCTCCATGACCTCGGTAAAGCTGTAGACCACGAAGTTGAAGGACCTCACGCGGTAATAGGAGCTGATATCGTAAGAAGGCAACGACTCCCTGAAGAAATTATTAACGCGATCGCTGCTCATCATAATGAAGTTGAACCAAAATCCGTTCTCGCCGTTCTTGCAAGCGCCGCAGATGCTATTTCGGCAGCGCGTCCCGGTGCACGAAGCGAAGCTTACGATATGTATTTGAAACGTATTGAAAGCCTTGAAAAAATCGCTACTGAATGCGAAGGCGTTCAAAGCGCTTACGCAATCCAGGCAGGACGTGAAGTTCGTGTTATGGTTAACGCTGATGAAATTAATGACAATCAGGCAATTTCCACCGCGAGAAATATTGCAAAACGCGTTTCAGACGAAATGCAATTCCCGGGCGAAATTAAAGTTATGGTTGTTCGCGAAACCCGTGTAACTGAATACGCGAGATGATTATGAATTATGAATTATGAATTATGAATTATGAATTATGAATTAATGATAAATACGATAAAATTTTTAACATGTAAAATTTGCTTGCAAATTTCACCTTCATTCATCATTTACCATTCGTAATTCATCATTAAATTTACAGATATGAGAATACTTATAATCGGAGATATAGTCGGA
>JAOZSF010000015.1 GCA_029939815.1 bacterium | reverse complement strand
AAATGAGCGTGTCCGCCGAGTTGAGTCATTCCGGCTTCAAAGCTGTTGCGTGTGCGCAAGCTTTGGTTATAAAAAATCATAAAAAGAGTTTGAGCGGCAAGAATGTGCCTGTGATCTTCCCTCAAAGCGAATCTGCGTTTAAGGTTATCAGCAACATCAAGAATTGTTTCAATTTGTTCTTTGTCCCAGTCGAGAAGAGTTAAGAAATCTTTACCTTTAAAACCATCGGTTCTCATAATATACCTCCACGGTAAGTTAAAAATTAGTTATGCCCTGCACGACAAAGATTTAAAGATATAACCATGCAAGGCATAGAATATAAAAAAGACTGTAACCGCTTTTGCGATTACAGGGGGAACGTCGAAAATGGGGATTTTTAACAGCGTTGCAACGATTATAACGAAAAAAAGAAAAAAAGTCAAATTTTATGAAAACAAAGCAGAATAATTAATATTAATTTCAATCTTTTCCAATGAAATAATGTGCGTATTATCGCACAGTCATCTTTTCAATCATATCAAAAATCGGCTTGCAATAAATCTATTCCGGCATTCTTAATATGCGATACATCATTTATTGAGTGTATCAAATACCCGCTTGGAATTCTCTCTATTTGATTGATACAGCAGTTTCCCTGAATGATAAATGGAAATCGTTCTAATCCCAAAGAAAGAGCGCCCATGATTAATACTTTATTTACAACCCGATGTGAAAATATTGCAATCGTTTCTCCGTGTCGAATTATAAGGATTTTTGTACTCATAACTAAATATAAAAATCTGTTAAGTAAGTGCTAAATGAAAATTTCGAACATTAAATGTCCAAAAACTATCTACAAAGTCTTAACTAAAATTTCAAGCTCTTTCGCTAAAAGATCTTTCTGCCATTTTCTAACATCAGGATTGTTTTCGTTAGATAATTCTTCACTCAACTCCGCCGGTTTTCTTGCAATTCTTTGCAAACTTGCCACAGGCCATAAAATAGCCGGGTCGAGAGATAATTCTGAACCTTTTCTTAACCTCCATTCTTTTAAAATGCTCAAGCGCGAGTTTGCGCTATTGCTCCATACAGGTCGTCTGGGCATTTTAGGCAGGAAAATTGGTTCCGCGTTAATTCCACGTTTCAAAGCATCAGCCAATTCTTTATGTGCCTGATTAAGCAGCCATCTTCCGATACCTTTTAAAGAATAAATATTTGTTTCGGGATTAACGGCAAGAGTTATCAGAGTTTTATTACCGATAATTTTATAAGGGGGGGAATTTTTTTTCAAAGCGAGCTTTTCACGGAAAATTGATAATTCACGCAAAACCGCTAATTGATGAGGTCTTAACGCGCGAACGCCTTTTATTCTCAAAAATGAGTCTTCCATCGAACAGCTCTCTCCAAAACGAACTTTTGAAAGACGGTCAATTTCTTCTTTTGCCCAGCTTAAGCGGTTGAGTTTTTTTAAATTTTTAACGAGCAGATTTCTTAAATCAATGAGGTGAAAAACATCATCCGCGGCATATTTCAATTCTTCTTCCGAGAGAGGTCTTTTTCCCCAATCCATTTTCTGAATTTTTGTATTTTTTTCGATTTCAAGATCGAGAAAACGATTTAAAACATTCGCGAGACCAAGTTGCGTTGCGCCAATGAACTGCGCTCCGACAGAAGTATCGAACATATTTTTAACAGCGATATTGTAATCGCGGGACAGGGATCTTATATCATAATCGCAGCTGTGAAATATTTTTTCTACTTTTTCATTTTGAAAAAACGCGCGGAGTTCATCCGCATTGCCTAACGCCTCAGGATAAACAATGAACTGATCTTCAACTGTGCCGAACTGAAGCAAACAGATGTGCTCAGGATAGGCATGCATCCCGTTTGCTTCGAGGTCGAAAGCGACGATTTTTTCCTGACTGAGAAGATTAATTGTCTCTATCCAGCCATTATATTCGGTAATTAATTTTCTCACAACTTATCGGCATGCGAAGCGAGATAATCTGCAACACCATCGGTAGATGCTTTCATTCCGTCGTCTCCTTTATTCCAACCCGCGGGACAAACTTCACCATGAGCTTCGAAGAACTGCAAAGCGTCAACCATTCTGAGCATTTCGTCAATATTTCGCCCGAGCGGGAGGTTATTTACTGTTTGGTGTTGAACAATCCCGTCCTTATCAATCAAATCCGATAATTTAAAATCATCTTTAATTGTGCCGTTGGGCATCGCAGCGGGAGCTGTAAAATCCGGTGCTGCTTTAGTAACGAGAACGCTCATATTGTTTCCTCTATTTGAGGGTTAAATCACCAAGATTAAAATTTCGATTAAATTATATCAAAAATAATAATAAACGGCAATAATCGAACATTATTCAAAACAATTAATTCAATCGAATGGCGTAAAGCGAAGTTCGGGCGGTAATAAACAACGTTTTCCCATCTTTTCCAAAGCACACGTTTGCCGGAACTTCAGGAATTTCGATTCGCCGTAAAAATTTCCCTTTCGGGTTATATATTAGAACAGCATCGGTTGTCAAATAAAGATTTCCTTCGCTGTCAAGAGCCATTCCGTCCGAACCCTTTCCGACAAACAATTTTTTATTTGAGAGAGAGCCATCGTTATTTATATAATAAGAGAATATTTTTTTATCTCCGTGATCGGCAACATAGAGTTTTTTTCCGTCAGAAGTACCGATAATTCCATTAGGCCTTACCATATCACTGATAACCCGCTTGGTTTTTCCGCCTTTTGGAGGAAGATAATACACGTTCTCTCCGTTTTGTTCAAGATTGTCTCTTCGCCCATATCGCGGGTCAGTGAAATAAACTCCGCCTTTCGGGTCAATCCACAAATCATTAGGACTGTTGAATTTTTTCCCATTGAATTTGTCGGCAAGAACTGTCACAGATTTTTTAGGATTAATTGACGTAAGCCGGCGGTTACCGCCTTCGCAGACTATAAGATTACCGTGAGAGTCAAACAGAAGTCCGTTCGCTCCACCGGAATTTTCACGGAATACTGACAAATTGCCTTTTGCTGACCATATATGGATTTTATTATTAGGTATATCGGTAAAATAAATATCAGCGTTCGGCGCGACAGCAGGGCCCTCGGTAAATTTAAATCCTGCGGCTATTTGCTTCACTTCACCGTTCACTTTGGGATACATACCCGCACAACCGGCAATGATTTCTACGGCGGCAATTACAAATATAAGATTAAAAAATGTATTCATTATATTAATATAGTATCAAAAAAATACTACTAAGTCAAAATCGTTTTGACAGAAAAAGATGTTTCTGGTATAATAGCGAACTGTAGATTTAAAATAATAACAATAAATTATTAAATTAAGTAAGTAAAGATATTGATTTTGCTATGTCTGCGACTGGCATTTTCTATTAAAAAAAGGAACTCATTATGGCTAATCCTAAAAGAAGACACTCAAAAGCGAGACGCGATAAACGTCGCTCACATGACGCTTTAACACCTGTTCAGACAATGAAATGCGATCATTGCGGTGAAGCGAAATTGCCGCATAAAGTTTGCAGCGCATGTGGTTATTATAAAGGTCGTCAAGTTTTAGCAGTTCGTGTAACTGCTTAATTTTAACAACGTCTTGCATAAAAAAGACGTTGCCAAATTGCTATGCGAATTGCTATAGATGCAATGGGAGGTGATTACGCGCCACGGGAAATAGTTTCCGGCGCGGTAGAGTATCTTCGCCAAAGAAGGCCGAATATTCATCTTACTCTTGTAGGCGATTCCTCGAAAATAGAAAAATGTCTTGGTGAACTAAAAGCTTCAAACATGCCGATTCAGGTCATTCACGCATCGCAAGTAGTTGAAATGCGCGAGTCTCCCGTTTTAGCATTAAGAAAGAAAAGGGACAGTTCTATTTCTTCGGCAATAAAAATGGCTGCAAGAGGCGATGTAGATGCAGTCGTAACAGCAGGAAATACAGGCGCTGCAGCAGCGGTAGCAAAAATCGAATGGGATCTGTTACCTGAAATCGACCGGCCGGCAATCGCGGCACTAATTCCGGGACCTTTTGGAGCGACGGTGCTTGTTGACGCGGGAGCGACAGTAAATTGCAAAGCGAATAATTTGCTTCAATTTGCTCACATGGGAGCTTGTTACGCTCAAAGTATGCTTCACAGAACACATCCGGTAATTGGTCTTCTCTCCGTTGGTGAAGAAGACGTAAAAGGGAATATGGTAACCAAAGAAGCTTTTCGTCTTTTAAGAGAAAGTAAGCTTCAATTTTACGGAAATGTGGAAGGACAGGATGTTTTTTCCGGGAAAGTTGATGTGATTGTTTGTGACGGCTTTGTTGGGAATGTGGCGCTAAAAGTAATGGAAGGAATGGCATACGGTGTGCGAATGATGTTTGAACGTCACGCATATCCTCAGACTTGGATAAGATCTTTGCAAAGATTATTATTACGCCCTTTATTGTGGCGGGTTGGAAAGAAATTTGATGCCTCGCGGTTCGGCGGAGCTCCTTTGCTTGGGGTTAGCGGAATTTGTGTTTGTGCTCATGGAAATTCAAAAGCACATACAATCAGTAACGCAATAGAACGAGCTCGGGAGGCTGTTTCGCAACAGTTAAACACTCGAATTACAGAATCTATAAAAAACAGATGAAAAATTTACCGAAATTAGACAAAAAAGTCCCGGTTGAAATCGTTGGAGCAGGTTATTATCTGCCGGAACGGGTTTTAACCAACGCAGACCTTGAAAAGATGGTGGATACAAATAACGAATGGATTACCGAAAGAACGGGAATTCATGAAAGACGAATTGCTCCACCTGAAATGGCGACATCTGACATGGCAGTTTGTGCTGCAAAATCGGCACTTGAAAATGCCAATATGGATGCGATGGATGTAGATTTAATAATCTGCGGTACAATTACTCCGGATATGCAGTATCCGAGTACCGCTTGCTTTGTTCAAAAAGGTATTGGCGCAAAAAACGCCTTCGCGTTCGATTTGTCAGCTGCATGTACAGGTTTTATTTACGCTCTTTCTACTGCGTATATGTATCTCTCAAACGATTATATTAAAACTGCTATCGTTATCGGCGCAGAAAAATTAAGTACAATTACTGATTACGAAGATAGAAATACCTGCGTTCTTTTCGGCGATGGAGCCGGCGCAGTCGTTTTAAAAAGAACCGAAAACGAAGGTCATGGACTGATAGATTTTATCCTGGAAAGCGATGGCAGAAACGTTGAATGGCTTGAAGTTCCTGGTGGCGGGTCACGCAATCCGGCAACTAAGGAAACAATTGACGAAAGAATGCATTTTACAAAAATGAAAGGCAGGGAAGTTTTTAAATTCGCTGTTACCGCGATGAAAAGGACAACCGTTCGCATCGCTGAAAGAAATAATCTTGCAGCTGAAGATATTACCTGGCTCATTCCTCATCAGGCAAACAAAAGAATTATCGATGCCGCTTCACAGGCATTAGGGCTTGACCAAAACAAAATCCACTACAATATTCAAAAATATGGAAATATGTCGGCGGCATCTACAGCTGTAGGTCTTGCAGAAGTGGTTTTAAATAAAAATTTAAAAAAAGATGATTACCTGCTCCTCGTTGCCTTTGGCGCCGGAATGACCTGGGGATCAGCTTTAATAAAATGGTAACTTACAATAAGTATAAGAAATAATGGCAGATAAAAATATTGGTATTCTTTTTCCGGGACAGGGCGCGCAATACGTTGGTATGGGCAAAGCGCTTTATGAAGGAAGCTCTTTTGGAAAAGAGATTCTTGATGAAGCGAACGAAGTTCTCGGCGGCGGCTTTTTGGATATTCTTTTCAATGGTCCGGCAGAGACTCTTACAGCAACTGATATTTCTCAGCCGGCAATTTATGCTGTGTCGTATGCTGCTTTTAAAGTTTTTACAGAGAAATTCGATGGTACAATTTCAGCTGTCGCAGGATTAAGCCTCGGCGAATATTCAGCGTTGACCGCTGCGGGAAGTTTACCCTTTAATGAGGGAATTAAACTTGTCCAAATGCGTGGAAAACTTATGCAGGAAGCGGCTGAAAATAATCCCGGCGCAATGGCTTCTGTTCTTGGACTTGAAGCTGAAAAAATAGATACAATTTGTATTGGAATTGACGGCGCGTATGTTGCCAATTATAATAGCCCGGGACAAATTGTTATTTCGGGAACTTCCGATGCAGTGACTAAAGCTTCTGCTGAATGTTCGGAAGCCGGTGCCCGCAGAGTTATTCCATTAAAAGTGAGCGGTGCTTTTCATACTCAACTTATGGAATCGGCAAGGAAAGGACTTCAACCGCTTCTTGAATCAGTAAACTGGAAAGAACCCGCTTATACAGTTCTTTCAAATGTAACCGGAATGCCTTACAGCTGTGCGGCAGAAATGCCTGAATTGCTTGGCAGACAGGTAGTGGGTTCGGTTCGCTGGGAAGATAATTGCCGGTGGATGCTTTTTCAGGGGATTGAAAATTATTATGAAGTCGGTCCCGGAAAAGTTTTACAGGGGCTTATGAAAAAAATTGAACGTGCGGCAAATGTTACTTCGGTAGAAACGCCGGAGGAGATAGAATTGGTAATCGGTAATCAGTAATCGGTTGATCGGTTATTAATTAATGATTTAAACCTTAAACTTTAAACCTTAAACCTTAAAATATGAGTTTAACTATTGATTTAAAAGGAAAAACAGCTCTCGTAACCGGTGCGGGACGAGGAATTGGTCAGGCAATAACTTTAGCGCTCGCAAACGCCGGTGCTAATATCGCAGCTGTAGAACTTCAAAGTGAATTTGCCGCGGAAACAGTCGAAAAAGCGAAAGCGCTTGGCGTTGAAGCAAAAGCTTACGGTGCGGATGTTTCGGATTTTAATGGAATTCATGATACAATTAAACAAGTTCATGAAGATTTCGGGCAGATAGATATTCTTGTAAATAACGCCGGAATTACTAAAGATACTTTAATAATGAGAATGGGCGAACCGGAATGGGACGCGGTATTAAGAGTAAATCTTAAAGGCGCGTTTAACTGCACTCACGCAGTTACAAGAATTATGATGAAACAGCGTGCGGGACGTATTGTTAATATTGCGTCAATTATCGGGCTTATTGGAAATGCAGGACAGGCAAATTATGCAGCAAGCAAAGCCGGATTAATCGGTTTAACCAAAAGCGCGGCTAAAGAACTTGCAAGCCGTGGAATTAATGTTAACGCGGTAGCTCCCGGTTTTATCCAAACTAAAATGACGGACGTTTTGTCTGATGAAGTTAAGGAAACTATGTTGAAATTAATTCCTCAGAAAGCGTTTGGTACAGCTGATGACGTAGCGAAAATAGTTTTATTTTTCGCGAGTGATTTATCGAGTTATGTTACAGGTCAGGTCGTTGTTGTTGACGGCGGAATGGTTATGTAATTAACATAAAAAATGGCAGAAGAATCAACGTGAAACTACTGCCGTGAATTAATAAAAAAGGGCGGAGAAAGGTTTTCCGCTACGTAATTAACCTTAAAAATAAAAAGGAGCATTATTATGTCTGCAACTGCTGAAAAAGTAAAAGACATCATCGTAAAACAGCTTGGCGTTAAGCCGGAAGAAGTAACTCCAGAAGCATCTTTTACAGATGATCTCGGTGCTGACAGTCTCGACCTGGTCGAAGTTGTCATGGCACTTGAAGAAGAATTTGATGGTCAAATTCCTGATGAAGCCGCTGAAAAAATTAAAACAGTTGGCGATGCCATCAATTTCATTGAAACTGAAATGGTGACTGAATAATTCATTAACGTGAATTATTAAAAAGCCGGATTGTATTCGTCGTCTCTTTGTTTATAAGAGGCACGAATGCGATCGGTTTGAATTGAAACACGAAAAAGAGATAACATTTCTCTCCTCGGGGTGTGTTATGTCGTATTATTTTTATTAGAATATACCAATATTAAACTTGGAAATCAGAATGAATTCATTTTCTAACAGACGAGTCGTAATAACAGGTCTTGGCGTAATAACACCCGTTGGCAACACTTTAGATGCTTTTTGGAACAGCATTGTAAACGGCAAAAACGGTATTAAACCGTTAAGTTATGTTGATCCCGATAAATTTCCTTCTAAGATCGCAGGCGAAGTAAGGGACTTCAATCCCGAAGATTTCTTAGAAATGAAGGAAGCAAGACGAATGGACAGATTTGTTCAATTTGCTGTTGCTGCCGCCGATATGGCCGTTAAAGACAGTAAAATTAATATGGAAGATGAAGACCCGACACGAGCCGGAGTAATCGTCGGATCGGGTATCGGTGGACTTAATACTATTGAGAAACAGCACGAGCGTTGTTTGAAACGCGGTCCGCGTGCCATTTCTCCTTTTCTTATTCCTATGATGATCGTTGATATGGCGGCAGGGCAAATCTCCATCAAACAAGGAATGAAAGGACCAAACTATTGCGTTGTTACCGCATGCGCCACTGCGGCACATTCTGTTGGCGCAGCATTTAGAGCAATTAAATTTGATGACGCGGAAATTTTTGTCGCCGGCGGATCGGAAAGCGCTATTTCCGATCTCGGAATGGGTGGCTTTTCAAATATGAACGCTTTAAGCACTTCTTTTAATGATAATCCCGAATGCGCAAGCAGGCCTTTTGATGAAAAACGGGACGGTTTCGTTATGGCGGAAGGCGCCGGGATCGTTATTCTTGAAGAACTTGAACACGCGCTAAAGCGTAACGCGCCAATTTACGCTGAACTACTCGCTGTAGGAATGAGCGGAGACGCTTACCACATGGCAGCGCCGGAAGCGGAAGGCAGAGGTGCCGAACAGGCAATGCGCATGGCGCTTAGGCAAAGCGGTTTAAAACCGGAAGACATTCAATATATCAACTCTCACGGCACATCAACACCACTTGGAGACATTTCAGAATCTCTTGCTGTAAATCGTCTTTTCGGTCTTGATTCTAAAGTAATGGTTACTTCAACAAAATCCATGACAGGCCACACCCTCGGCGCAGCCGGCGGGATTGAACTTGCGGCAACTTGTCTTACAATGAAAAATGGAATTATTCCTCCAACAATAAACCATGAATTTCCTGATTCGCGATGTAAAGTTAATTGTGTTCCAAACGAGGCAATTGATTTTCAGGTTACAACAGCGTTAAGCAATTCTTTTGGTTTTGGAGGTCATAACGCCTCGATTTTAGTTAGAAAATTTGAGGGCTAAACAAAAATATGTGATTATGATATTTATTAAAAAATATTCAAAAATCTTATTAATTCTCTTCGCTCTTGCTTTTGTATTAAACGGCAACGCGGAAACTAAATCCGATAAATTAATTGAGCGGGCTCTTGCCGCCGCACAATCCGGAGATCCGCAAACCGCAATTCCTCTTCTTGAACAGGCAGAAAAAAAACACCCTTTTCATTCTGCAAATTCCGAAATCCTTTTCCAGCTCAGTTCTGCATATATTGATGTCGGACAATACGATAAAGCTGATGCCACTCTTAAAATACTTCTCAAACGTTATGGAAAATATGCCGATAGAATAGCACGTGTTGATTCAGCAATAGTTGCGCAGGCAAGGGTAATGATTGCAAAAAAGAAATATGACGAAGCAATTCGGCACATCAAAAAATTTCTAAAAGAAAAGCCTAAAAGTCAGGATAAAGATTCAGCTTATTATCAACTTGCCTCAGCTTATATTGAAAAAGGTGATTACGATAACGCTAAGAAATTATTAAACCCTGTAGCAAGAAATGAAAAAAGCCCGATGCACGATGGTGCTATTTTTCTTTTAGCAAATATTGCGGCAAAGCAGAAAAATTACAAAGAAACAGAAAAATTAATGTCTCTGCTTGTCAAAACAGCAAAAAATAGAGAAGCTAAAAACAGCGCTCTTTTTAAACTCGGCGATATTTACAGGCAAAACGGAAATTTAATAAAAGCTATCGATCAGTACAGAAGAATTAAATCTAAAGGAAATGACCCCGAAGCAAGACGGCTTAACGCGGGAATCCTTTTTGAAATAGCCCAAACTTATGAAAAACTTAATCACCCGCTTGAAGCTCATATCGGTTTTGACGGCGTAGCAAAACTTTATTATGATACCGAACTCTCAACAGAAGCGTGGCACAGAGCAATATTAAGCGATGCGGACTATGGGAATTATGACCGTGCGGAGAAATCGTATCTTGATTTTCTGAAAACGCATACCGATAAAACGCCTGTTAATGATGTAAGACTTTATTTCGCGCAGAAACTTATTGAAAACAATGATTACTCAAACGCGATTTACAACCTTAAAAAGGGATTAAATGAATTTCCTGACGGAAAATACTCAGAAACTTCTTTTAATCTGCTCGGCATAACCTATCTTAACGCCAAGCAATTTACTGACGCAGAGCAAGCGCTTAAAGAATTTGCAAAAAAATTCCCGGACAGTGATTTGGTCCCCGCAAGTTATTTTTATCTCGCGGAAGCTTATGCTGAACGTGAATATTATGATCAGGCTCTTAATATGCTTCAAAACCTCGTGAATGATTTCCCTTCTTCCGATGAGGCTGAAAATGCAGCACGCCGCGCTCAGGAAATTCATATGATTTATGCTGATTATCTTGCTAACACAAACAGATTTCTTGCGGCTATTGAACAATACAATAAAATTACCGCAACCGATTTGGTTGAAAATGCGACATATCTTATTGGCGAAACTTATATGAATGCAGGGCAATATGACAATTCAGCAACAGCTTTTATGGATTTTGTAGACAGGTTTCCCGAAAGTGAATTTGCTCCGCAGGCAAGATTTTCTATCGGTGAAGCTCAAATGCAGGCTCAAAAATACGCGGAAGCAGAAAAAACTTTCGATTCAATTATTTCCGGCGACCTTTCTAAAACAAACCCCGTTCTCCCCTACGCTCAACTGCAAATCGCTTTCTGTAAATATTATCAGGAAGATACTACAGGTATGAGCAACGCGCTGGCAAAAGTTATTGAAAAATATCCTGACTCTACCGAAGCAGGTGACGCTTATTATTGGATCGGTTATCTGCTTAGAAGCGGGCAGGCATATAAAGAAGCCGCGGAAACATACGATAACTTAATCGAAAAGTTCCCGAATCATAACTACGCGCCGGAAGCGGCTTACCTTGCCGGCGAGAGTTACGCGCTTGCAAATAATTTTGCCAAAGCGCTTGAAGCATTTAAATTTGCGTTTAATAAATTTCCATCTTCCGGATACGGGGTTCTTTCTCTTGTCCGCGCGGGAGATATTTACAATCAGAAATTCAACCAGCTTGATACTTTTTTGGCCGAGGCAGATAAAATTATTGCCAAAAAACCAAACACGAAAATTTATGTTGACATTGCTAAAGCGGGAACTCTTATGCACGCAAATAAACCTGTTGAAGCCGCAAAAATTATGCCGGAATTGAATATCGAAAATATAAAATATAACGATGTTCTTGGCTACGCACTCGCTTTACAAGCAGGGATTTTAAACGAAAAGAAAGAATTTGAAAAAGCGGCGGTCACCGCTGAACAAGCCGAAAATATTTGTCTGCAGACAAATGTCGGTCTTGATGAAGCTCTGTTCCAGCGCGCACGCTCTATGTTTTTACAGAAAAAATATGAATCCGCAGAACAACTTTACACAAAACTCTTAAATGAATGTGTCGTTCCTGATAACCAGGTCAACGCTGTTGCTTTGCTGGATCAGGCAGAATGCCTGCTTAATATGGAAGAATACGATAAAATTATTGGCTTATGCGACCAAGCGGTACGATTACAATGCGGAGCCGAACTTTCTGCTCGCGCAGTTGTATTAAAAGGGAAAAGTATGTATAATAGAAACGAGTTTAAAAAAGCGGCTCAATATTTTAAACGTGCAACTATTTTATACGCCAGAATCGAAAAATATGGCATCCCGGCATTTGAAGGGCTGATAAACTCATATAAAAAACTCGGATTAACCGAGCAGGCTTCTGAAGCGCAAAAGAAGTTTGCGGAATTATATCCAAAAGCTCAAAAATAATGAAAAACTTTAAAATATTTTCAGGCTTTGCCGTATTTGTTTTATTTACTGTGCTTTCTGCAAAAGCGGATATTCTCGTTTTAAAAAGCGGTAAAAAATATAACGGTACTGTTTCCCGTTCCGCTCCGGGTAAAGTTTCGATAAGAACACGGCAGGCAAAAATGGAGTTCGATGACAGTAAGGTGAGTTTTAAACTTACCAAAATGACAGCACCTAAAAACGCCGAAAAAGCTTTTAAACTCCTTAAAGAAAAAAAATACGCGCAGGCAGAACCGCTATTCACTCCCTGGCTTAAAAGATATAATGATTTGCCGGTTGTCTGGTTTGAACGTGCTCTTTACGGCGTGGGAATTTGTCTTGCAAATGAAGGCAAAACAAAAGAAGCAGCTCCGCTTCTTCAAAAATTACTTGATGATTTTCCAAAAACAAGATACAGAAACGAAGCTGAATATTGGCTTATTGAACTTCAACTCTCAGGAAAGCCCGGTCCCGAATTAGAAAAAAAATTAAAAGATTTAATTAAAAATCCTAAAACCAGTGACCGCATTCGCGCAAAAGCTCATCAGGGACTCGCTAAATATTACGAATCAATTGAACAGCCCGAAAAAGCTCTTGAAGAATATGTCAGTATTATTGTTCTGCACGGAGATATCGATGAATTACAGGAAGAAACGCAGGCAAAATGCGCTGATTTATTTTTACAGGCCGGGCGCACGAACGAAGCGGCATTTTATTATAAACAGATTATAGAAGCATATCCGAATACCGACAGCGCGAAAACCGCTGAGAAAAAACTTTTATCCATAAACAATGTTAAAGGAGATTAACTACAATGACAAGTATCATTAAACTTTTTGCTAAACGCGCGAAATATTATTCACTCGCTATTGGAATCTTACTTACTCCGGCAATTCTTTTTGCGGTGACTAACGATGTGGCTGAAACTGCTGCGCCAACTAAAACAAGTCTTTTTGAGCTTGTTTTTGTTAAAGGCGGAGTTTTTATGTATATTATCCTTCTGCTTTCCGTGGGAATGGTTTATCTTATCGTTGATGCCTTTATGCTTATTAAAGCGGAAAAACTCATGCCTGAAAATGCGGTAAAACAAATTGAAGATACAAATGACGCACAAACTGTTATAAAAATTTGTGAAGAAAATCCATGCGCGATTACTAGAATTATCAGCGCCGGACTCCGTGCTAAAAAACGCGGAAAACTCGCTATGGAAGAAGCTATCGCTGAACACGGCGCAAGAGAAGCTTCCGCAATAAGAACTAAAATTTCATACCTTAATACTATCGCTACAATTGCTCCCATGCTCGGACTTCTCGGGACGGTTTCAGGTATGATTAAAGCATTCGGAAATATCGCTACTATGGGTATGGGAAAAGCATCGGTCCTCGCTGATAATATTTCTGAAGCATTGATTACTACCGCCGGCGGGCTTGTTATTGCTATTCCCGCAATGGCGATGTTTTTCTTCTTCAGAAACCGTTTGAATGATATTATGGTGCTTGTTGAAGATAAAATCGGCGAAATCATTGAAAAATTCGAAGAATAATGAAATTTAAAAAGAAAGAAACAAATGAAGAAATCGGCTTTCAGGTCGCTTCAATGATTGACATTGTTTTTCTTTTGCTCATCTTCTTTATCGTTGCATCGCAATTGCAGGATTTGGAGCTCGAAAAACAAGTCTCTCTACCTATCGCTGATTCCGCGCAAACTAAAAAAAGCGATGGCGTTCAGGAAATTCTTATTAACGTTCTGTCAAATGGAATTGTTAAAGTCAGCGGAACAGAATTTCCTATGGAAAAACTTTCCGAAGAACTCCGCAAAGTTGCTGATTCTTCAGATAAAGCCGATAAAAAAATTATCATTCGAGGGGATAAAAACGCCCATTACGGCAGAATGATGAGGATTATGCGTTCCTGCGCTCAGGCAGGCCTCTGGAACGTTTCTTTCGCCGCTTTTCAGGAAGCTGAACAGAAGGAACAATATTAGTTATAATTGA
>JAOZSF010000277.1 GCA_029939815.1 bacterium | reverse complement strand
GCCCGAAAATGGCGTTATCATAACCATCAAAAAATCCTCCGCTAAATCGTTGTTTGGAATTTAAGTCATCTTCATTTCCAGATTGCCCGAAAATGGCGTTATCATAACCATCAAAAAATCCTCCGCTAAATCGTTGTTTAGAATTTAAATTACCATCGCCAGCGCCGGATTGTATAAAAGTCGCGTCAGAATATCCGTCGTAAGACCCACCACCATAACGTTGATTGGAATTTACTTCATTTTCATCGCCTGATTGCTCAAAAATAGCGTCATCATAACCATCAAAAGAGCCGCCACCGTAACGTTTATTAGAATTAACTTCGTTTTCATCGCCTGATTGTTCAAAAATAGAATCATCATATCCATCAAACGAACCGCCGCCGTAACGTTTATTAGAATTTACGTCATCAAGACATGATTGCTCGAAAACAGAGTCGTCAAAGCCGTCAAACGAACCACCAGAAAACCGGTTGCTGTTTGCATAACAAACCAGTGCAAAGGTTTGAAAAATCAAACATACAATCAAAACTTTTATATTTTTTTTCATGGTTTCAGAAAATTTATATTCTGGAGGGTCGTTGTCCTCAACGACCTTTATTTGTATGATTTAGGACGCTGAGGACAACGTCCCTCCATTTTTAATCAGCAGAACGAATACCTCGCCCACCGGAAAAATGCTCTCTGCCAGCTACAGAAATAGCATGATCACGGTCGGAAGTCCGGATTCTAATTCTGTAATCATGGAAAGAATAACCAGTACCATAACTCGACCAATCACCGCCACGTTTACCTGCACCTGTAGATTTAGGCCAGGTAGGTTCGGCAGTTTGAAGATAGCCATCCCCATGGCAACCGTTAAAAGCGCGTCCCTGACTGTTACCAATAGTAACAACTTGTTCACAGACATTTCCGCCCATTTCCATAGCACCGGAATAACTTGCGCCGGCCTGATGCCGCGTGGTTCCCAATCGTGCAAATATACCGGCACGAGTAGGTCCGATAGTTTCAGTAGCAGAATGATACCAATGACAATTAGCATTAGTCGGAAAAGCTGTTTCCGTGCCGCTGCCGTCAACACCGTCATAGCTGTCAATCTGCCTTATAACCGTATCTCCCCAGGGATATTCATTTGGAATAGGGGTTAAAGGTCCACGACAAGCTTTTTCGAATTCCAGTTCCGTCATCGGCCGCAAACCCGCCCAATCGCAATACGCAGAAACATCCGACCAGGCCAAATAATTACAAGCTCTATCCGTCGCATCAGCAATATAATTCCCATTTACTAAATTAATAGTGTTACGATAAACACCGTATTTATCAGGATAATGTTGATAATCATATCCGCTCGGTAAATAATTAAGAAATTTTGCGTATTGTCCCTGTGTAATTTCATATTTCATGCAGTAAAAACTAGAAAATCCGTTTGGAAAAGATGCGGGAATTGGTCCGGTTCTGTCTCCTTGGCAGGAATAATACAATTCACCTGTATTAGCTCCGACATTTATTGCAGCATCGTTAGTTATATAATAAGGTTCTGTCGTGTCCGGATATTTGTAAAAAGGATAATTTTCCGAGCCGCCGGAACCGACATAAAAACTGCGTTCCGGAACATAAACCATTTCAATAGCCTGCACACTAATATCCACATTATTGGTTTGCGTCAACCCGTTTTTAGCAAAGTCCCATCGGAGCCGCATATTATTACAAACAAACCCACCATGTCCGTCTGCATTTCTATAAACAAAAGCTCCAATGTTTGTGTCACCACCGTTTGAAGCAACATCAATTTGTGCGCCGGCAGAAGGAGTGTGGCCTGAAGAAGTCAGCCATGCATGTCGCCACTCAACTCCTGATCGGAACTTTATAAATACCCATGCGGCATCATGATTCGTGATATTTTTTCCCGAAACAGTTTCAATAAAAGTCCATGAATTTGACCATGAAAGATCGAACTGAATCTCGGCAATTCCGCCGGAAACATTTATTAAAGAAACATTTGTAACGCTCAAATTATTTGCAATCGCAGAAAACGAAAAAACAAATAAGAACAGACAACATTTTAAAATATTTTTAGAGAGTTTCATAATAGGGTCCTTGTTGGATTATTGGATTAATGGATTATTGGATTTTGGATTTTGGATTTTACCACCCCACCCTTCGGGCACCCCTCCATTGTAAGGAGGGGATTTATTTTGTTAAAATTATTGCGCAGAACGGACTCCTCGACCACCAATGTGAGCGTACCTTGCTGAATTAGCTGTCGTTGCATAACCGCGATCAGATGTTCGAAAATATTTTTCATTATTTGATGTATATTGCCCTCCTCTTAATCCCATCCCGGTTGCGGTTGTGCTTGAAGGCCAGGAAGGAATTGCAGTCAGCATAGAACCATCGCCATGATTACCAATATATCCGCGTCCAGTGCTATTCCCGACCGCAACAATTCGTTCTTCTAAATTTCCCGACAACTCCATTACACCATAATAACCTGCCCCTGACTGATGTCTTATAGTTCCCGGTTTTGCGAAAATCCCGACACGAATTGGACCCGGTATGCCATTATTGTAATTACAGTTAGCGGTTACTTCATGCACAGTTTCTGTGCCGCTGCCATCAACACCGTCAAAACTTTGCGCTCTCACAATAACAGTATCTCCCCATGCATATTCATTTGGGATAGGTGCGAGATGTCCACGACATGTTTTTTCAAATTCTAATTCCGACATAGGCCGTAACCCTGACCAATCGAGATAGGCGTAAACGTCAGCCCAAGACAACCAATTACAAGCTCTGTCCGGCGCATCGGCAAAATAAGTTCCGTTTGACAAATGGATAGTATGCCGAGACAGCCCATATTTATCAGGATAATGTTGGAAGTCATACCCACCCGGTAAATAATTTAGGAATTGTGCATATTGACCCTGTGAAATTTCATATTTCATGCAGTAAAAAGCTGAAAAACCATTTGGAAAAGCCGCAGGAATAGGACCGGTTCTGTCACCACCAGAGGAATAATATAACTCACCTGTATTCGCACCGACATTTATAGCTCCGGCATTTGTAATATAATAAGGTTCTGTGCTGTTTGGATATTTATAAAAACAAGAAGATTCCGCGCCGCCGGAACCGACATAAAATTTACGTTCCGGAATATAAGCCATTTCAATAGCATGCACACTAATATCCACATTATTGGTTTGTGTCAGCCCGTTTTTAGAATAATCCCATCGGAGCCGCATATTATTGCAAACAAAGTTCCCATTTCCGTCCGCAGATCGATAAACAAAAGCACCGACATTTGTGTCCCCGCCGTTTGAACTAATATCGATTTTTGCGCCTGCCGAAGGAGAGTGCCCCGAAGAAGTCAGCCATGCATGCTGCCATTCCACCCCCACACGAAATTTTATAAAGACCCAAGCGGCATCGTGATTAGTTATGTACCTTTCTGAAGTAACCTCGGTATATCGCCATGAATTAGACCACGAAAGGTCGAACTGAATTTCTGCAATTCCTCCAGATACATTTACGATAGAAACATTTGTTACAGTTATATTATTTGCAAAAACAGCAAATGACAAAAAAGATAAAAACAGAAAAGGTTTTAGAACAGATTTTAAAAGTTTCATTATAAGCTCCTTAATGGATTTTAGATTTATCAAACGTTACTTTCTTTATTATACCATATTTATTAATGAAGCACACTTTCATTTTATTAAAAAAATTAGGTTCTTCTCCCAATTAGTTAGTTGGAATTAATTTTCTTACCAACCTTTCCGCGA
>JAOZSF010000276.1 GCA_029939815.1 bacterium | reverse complement strand
CATATTTAGCATTCTCTTCAATAAACTTCCGTCTGCATTCAACTACATCACCCATTAGAGTAGTGAAAACGTCATCGGTTTCTACAGCATCTTCAATAACAACCTTTAATAAAGTTCTTTTGGCAGGGTCCATGGTCGTTTCCCATAACTGTTCAGGATTCATTTCTCCCAAACCTTTGTATCTTTGAATTTGCAGTCCTTTTTTGCCGTTTTCGCGGATTCCTTCAAGTAAGCCCAGAAGAGAATCAACAGGTTTTTCATCTTCGCCAAATTTTAAATAAGCGATGATATTATTTGTATCTTCGCTATCATCTTCTGAATTGGTAGCATACCAATTTTTTATATCAAATTTTCTGCGATGAAGTTCAGCGGCAATCTTTGATATCTCATGCGTTTCGTAAAGTTCGGTTGTGTCGAGTGTGATAACAGGAATTTCTACCGACTGATCATCATTTTCCAGCTTTTCATCAGTATCTGAAAAAAGATTATCATCTTCAATTTCAATTTCCACTTCTGCACCCACTTTTTCCTGTTCCTGCTCAGTTAACTTCTTGAGTTCATTTTTATCAATAACGAATTTGATCTCGTCTTCAAGTTTAACTTTGTAAAGCGGTAAATCGCCGTTTTTATTTTCGGCAGCAAAATATTCATTGAGATCGATAGCTTTTCTTTCAAGTGAATGAAGATAACTTTCGAGCTTTACAAGCATATCAAGAAGCTCTCTGAATTGAACGGAAGTCATAGGGTTTTTATTTCTGGCAACGCGACACTCAATGTCTTCAGAACCTAATTCGAGAAGAAATTTATTCATTTCATCATCAGTATTGAGATAGCGCTCTTTCTTTCTTCGCTTAACTTTGTAAAGAGGCGGCTGTGCAATGTAAATATATCCATGAGTTATGAGTTCAGGCATTTGTCTGAAAAAGAATGTAAGCAGTAAAGTACGAATATGCGCTCCGTCAACATCAGCATCAGTCATAATAATGATTTTGTGATATCGCGCTTTCTCGATACTAAAATCGCCTGAACCGACTCCGGTGCCAATAGCGGTAATCATTTTTTTTATTTCATCACTGCTGAGTATTTTATCGAGACGGGCTTTTTCAACATTAAGGATTTTGCCTCGCAGCGGAAGAATCGCCTGGAATTTTCTGTCACGACCCTGTTTGGCTGAGCCGCCCGCTGAATCTCCTTCCACAAGGTACACTTCACAAAGGGCAGGATCCTTCTCGGAACAATCAGATAGTTTGCCTGGAAGAGCTGCACTGTCTAACACGCCTTTTCTTCTTGTAAGATCGCGTGCTTTTCTCGCTGCCGCGCGAGCTCTTGCTGCCATAAGAGCTTTTTCGATAATTTTCTTAGCAACATTTGGGTTTTCTTCAAGAAAAATTCCAAGTCCTTCGTTGACAATCGATTCAACAATCCCGGCAACTTCGCTATTGCCGAGTTTAGTTTTAGTTTGGCCTTCAAACTGCGGGTCGGCAACTTTTACGGAAATAACAGCTGTGATCCCTTCGCGAATATCGTCTCCGGAAACAGTTCCTTTCAAATTTTTTGCAAGTTTACTGTTTTTGACGTAAGTGTTGATTGTTCTTGTCAATGCTGAACGAAAGCCGCTCATGTGAGTCCCGCCTTCAATAGTATTGATATTATTTGCGAAACTATGAATGTTTTCGGAATAGGTGTCATTAAATTGAACAGCGACTTCAGCCACAACATCTTCTTTTTCCTTGGAGAAGTAAATAACTTTATCGTGAAGCGCGTTTTTGTTCTTATTAAGGTATTCAACAAAAGAAATGATTCCGCCTTCATAATTGAATCGGCTTTCTTTGCCGTCTTCTCTTTCATCAATAAGTTTGATATTAATACCTTTATTAAGAAAGGCAAGTTCACGAAGACGGTTTGCCAATATATCAAAACTGAATTCAGAAACTTCAAAAATTGTGTTATCGGGTTTGAAAGAAATTTTTGTTCCCGTTCCTTTGGACTTTCCTATCTTTTCCATCGGACCCGTGGGGGCACCGGCTTTAAATGTCATACTGTAAACGCTTCCGTTACGTTTTACTTCCGCTTCCATCCATTCTGAAAGCGCGTTAACGCATGAAACGCCAACTCCGTGCAGTCCGCCGGAAACTTTATAACTTTCATTATCGAATTTTCCACCGGCGTGGAGAGTTGTAAGAACAACCTCAAGAGCGGGTTTTTTCATTTTGGCGTGCATATCGACAGGAATTCCGCGACCGTTATCAACAACGGTAATAGAATTATCCTGATGGATAATAACTTCAATTTTATCGCAGTAACCTGCCAGAGCTTCATCTATTGCGTTGTCAACGACTTCGTAAACGAGGTGATGAAAT
The DNA here is from genome assembly GCA_029939815.1 of bacterium. Lineage (GTDB taxonomy): Bacteria > Auribacterota > UBA3054 > UBA3054 > B51-G9 > B51-G9. The sequence goes on along the minus strand of JAOZSF010000276.1, from coordinate 1,420 downwards.
CCGCGGGTGTTTGTATCGCCGATATACATCGCGGGGCGTTTTCTTACCGCCTCGATGCCTTCAAGAACGGTAATTGTGGTTGCATCATATTTCTGACCGGACATAATTTTATTTCCTCTTCAGTATGTTGTGTAGTTAATAAATTCATTCTACATTATATGTTATAATATAACTTAAATATTGTAGTGAAAAAGGTTGAAAAAGTCAAGCGCGAGCGCGAAATTTGTCTTTTAATAGGGATTTCTATGAAAATCAAGCGTTCAGGCAGGGTGAAATAAAAGTGCGGTAAAGGGGCTGAAATCTCCGTTATATGATATTTTGATTATTCTTAATTTATTAGTCGCGAGTGGCGAGTCACATTAATTCACCATTCATAATTAATAATTCTCCAACTGCTCATTGACTTTAAAAATAGTTTTTAATATAATACCTTTCAGAATAATAACCTGCCGGTTTTGATTTGCCGGCTTGTATTGATTTAACTATACTATAAAACAAAATAATTATATGCCAAGTCATAAACACAGACTGAAAAAAATTCGTCAGGACGAAAAACGCGCTGAGCGTAATAAAACTGTAAAATCTGAAATCAAAACTCTTTCTAAAAAAGTTAGAGTCGCTGCTGATTCAACTGAAACAGCTGATATGGATAAATTAGTTCGAGATGCAGCTGCCGTGATTGACAGCGCTGCAACTAAAGGCGTTATCCACAAACGTGCAGCGTCAAGACGCGTTTCACGCCTTGCAAAACTGAAAAATAAAGTTGCAGCAAAAGCAGCTGAATAACAAATTTCAAGAACGCCGCGTATGAAAATTGGCGTAATGTCAGATTCTCACGACCGTATGACGATGATTCGTTCTGCGGTCGCTGTTTTTAAAGAACATGGTGTGGAATATATTATTCACGCCGGTGATTTTATTTCGCCCATCACATTTAATTATATGAAGGACATCGATGTTCCTTTTGTCGGTGTTTTCGGCAATAATGACGGCGAAAAAGCTTTTCTCAGAAAACGTTATAAAAATATAGGCGGACTGCACGAACGGTGTTTTAAAGGCGAAATCGGCGGATTAAAATTTATTGTCCTGCACGAAAACGATCTCGTCGATTCTCTCGCTAAAAGCGGTGATTATGATGTCGTTGTTTATGGTCATACTCACGAAATCGATGTCCGCAAAGTCGGGAAAACCCTGGTCATAAATCCGGGTGAAGTTTGCGGATGGTGTTCAGGAAAACATACTGTCGCTGTTCTGGATACCAAAACTCTGGATGTCGAAATTATTGATATTGCAAGAATTTGAAACTCGCGAAGCGACCGGCGTACGTGTCCCGCGCATGCTGGGATGCCGGTTGAAATTAGAAATTAGATTAAGTCCCCCTTTATTAAAGGGGGATTCAGGGGGATTTCATTTTGGATTA
>JAOZSF010000275.1 GCA_029939815.1 bacterium | reverse complement strand
GAACTTTAAACTTTAGACTTTAAACCTTAGACCCGCGTAAGCGCCCCGTGTATGCCGGGGTCAACTTTAAAACCTTAAAACTTTAAACCTTAATCATGAAAGATAAAGTAAAAATCTTTGATACTACTCTGCGTGACGGTGAACAATGTCCGGGCGCGACGATGACATTAGACGAAAAAATTCGAGTGGCCCGCCAGCTAGCAAAACTAAACGTTGATGTTATTGAAGCCGGATTTCCTATCAGTTCGGACGATGATTTCGAATCTGTGAAAACCATTTCAGGAGAAATCCAGGGACCGGAAATCGCAGGACTATGCCGCTGTGTTGAAAAAGATATCAATCGTGGTTGGGAAGCTTTGAAAAACGCGTCAAATCCGCGCCTGCACATTTTCTTGGCGACTTCGCCTCAACACCGTGAGTTCAAATTTAAAAAAGCTCAAAACGAAATTCTTAAAATGGCGGTTGAAATGACTCAATACGCGGCATCTCTTTGCCCGAACATTGAATTCTCAACGGAAGATGCTGCAAGAACTGAACTTTCCTATCTCGCGGAAGTGGTTGAAGCGGTGATCGCAGCAGGAGCAACAACAGTAAACGTACCTGATACAGTTGGTTATGCGATGCCGTGGCAATATGGAGAAACAATAGCTTATTTATTTAAAAATGTAAAAAATATAAATGATGCTGTTATCAGCACACATTGTCATAATGATCTCGGACTCGCTGTCGCAAACTCGCTTTCCGCGGTAGTTAATGGCGCGCGGCAGGTTGAAGTGGCGATTAACGGTCTTGGTGAGCGTGCGGGGAATTGTTCATTGGAAGAGGTTGTAATGGCAATTAAAACCCGTTCGGACGTAATCAATGTCGAAACATCTATTAACACGAAAGAAATTATGCCGGCAAGTAAGTTGATTCGCCAAATAACCGGTTTCGCTGTTGCACCGAATAAAGCGATTGTCGGGGATAACGCGTTTCGTCATGAAGCGGGAATTCATCAGCATGGAATGCTTGCCAACAGAACAACTTATGAAATTATGTCACCTGATGACATTGGAATTCACCCGGAAGATCTTGGCGGAGGACTTGTTCTCGGCAAACATTCAGGACATCACGCGTTTAAAAAACGATTGGAAGAGCTGGGTTATGAATTGAATGAAACTGAAGTAAACAGAGCGTTAAAACAATTCAAAGACCTCGCCGATAAAAAGAAAAAAGTTTATGATGAAGATATTCGCGCGATAATTGATGAAGTAACAAATGTGGGCGCTAAACCGACATACACAATTGATACTTTAAGTTACACATCGGGGAATAAACAAACACCTGAAGCAACTGTGAAACTCAAGAAAGGTGATGAACTGCTTGAAGGAAAAACTTCAACAGGCGATGGTCCCGTTGATGCAATATTCCAGGCAATGAACCAAATCACAAATATCGAATGCGAACTTATTGATTATTCTATCCGCTCGGTAACAAGTGGTAGGGAAGCGCTTGGCGAAGTAACTGTAAAAGTAAAATCTAAAGAAAAAATTTATAGCGGTGTTGGCGCGAGTACGGATGTAATCGAAGCCAGCGCGAAAGCATATTTAAACTGTATAAACCGGATATTATAATGGCATCCATCGTAAGAAGAAACAAATTTTCAATTAATGCTAAAACATCGATTGTCGGCTTGCTCGGCTATCCTGTTGAACATTCATCATCTCCGCTGTTTCAAAATAGAGCTATTGAAGCTATGGGGATTAATACTGCTTACCTCGCTTTTTCGGTTAAACCGGAGGATTTTGAGGAAGCATTTAAAGGATTGATCGCGTTGGGAGCGGTTGGAGCTAACTTTACTGTTCCCCATAAACAGTCGGCTTATAAATTATGCGATGAATGTTCACCGCAAGCGCGCATGATGCAGGCGGTTAATACCGTTAAATTTAAAGACGGGAAAGCTTACGGTTATAATACAGACGCTTATGGAATTAAAGCGTCTATTAATGAACAGGGATACAAATTTACAGGCGTTAAAATCGCTGTTATTGGTGCAGGAGGAGTAGCAAGAGCAATCGTTACTCAAGCTGTATTGGACGGCGCATCGGAAATATATGTTGTGAACAGAACTGTACCAAAAGCTGAAGGATTAATTTCATCAGTTCTTGATAATTGTGAAAAGTTGGATGAAAAGGATAAACCGAATTTTATTCCGCCATGCCATGCAGTCGGTTATGACAAAATTGGTGACGCGTTAAGCGGAGCCGGAATTCTTATAAACGCAACATCGGTTGGTTTAAAAGAAACAGACGCAATGCTGTTTGATTCTAAGTTTATTGAACCGGCAACGTTTGTTTACGATACAATTTATAATCCTTCTCAAACACGACTTTTAATTGAAGCAAAACAAAGAGGATGCCGGAAAACTTCTAACGGACTCACAATGCTGCTCTATCAGGGAGCTAAAGCGTTTGAAATATGGTTTGACCGTACTGCGCCTGTAGAACTCATGCGTCAGCAATTAATGCAGCCGAGAGCTTTTTTATAAAGATTTGAGTTTTTTTGTTGTGCATTTTAATGTTTTGTCTGTTTTGTCAGTTTTGTCAGATAAGACAAATAGGACAAATAGGACAAATCTTGACTTTTACATCTTATTTCTTATTCCCGAACATTTTTTGCGCCATTTTTAGTTGCATTTCCTGTTGACGTTGAAGATTAATCAAAAAGAGTTCAAATTTTTCTAATTGTTTATCATCAAGAATTTTCTTTGAGCGTTCAAGTGTTTTATCATTTATCGTCTGCAGTTGATTCTGATATTTCTCTATGTTCGTATCGTTAAAATCTTCTATATCAGCGTCTTGAGCATCAAAATAATCCGATGATTTCTGGGCTTCAAGACGTTCTTCGTACATAGCGGCAACGAGTCCGTCTTTTTGTTCGGGAGTTAAGTTCGAATCCGACATAGCCAATTGCTGGCTGAACTGATTGAGAGCCATTCTTTCGCCCATTGTATCTTTATATTCTTCGTACTCTTTAAATTTTTCTTCTCCGAGCATTTCTTCAATCATAGAATCAACAAGTTCTTCTTCACGTGTTATTTGCTGCTTAAGTTCTTCGCGTTGTTCTTTATCGGCGCTCATCATTTTCATACCCGTGCTCGCGCCAATCGTAAACCGTTGTGAAAGCAGTCCGCGAAAAGCAGCGGTATCCATTTCGTCTAATCCCAAGTTTTTGATAAAATCGCCAAAAACGGGATTTATCAAAGCATTTTCAATTTGCATGCGCACTGTTTCCTGCATTTCGGGCGAATCCATCATTTCGGCAAGCCCGGACGCGAATTTTTCACCTGCGGTTTCTTCTTTCTTTTTTTCGGGCACATCAGCAACATTTTCCAACTTTATATTTTGCTGTTTTATCTGTTCGGCAAGCATTTCCTTAGAGCTTTTCAAATCCGCGACTTCTTCCTTATAATCAACAACCGCATTTTTTAATTTTAAAGTGTCTGTTTTGGATGCGGTAAGTTTTTTAACAGCATCATTTATTTCAAGATTTCGTTCGTTCAACTGTGCTTGCAATTTTTTAGAATTATTAAGTTCAAAAACATAAGCGGCTGCGAAGATAATTGTTGCGGCGGCGAGTAGAATTGTCATTAGTTTTTTCATTTTCCTCTCCGTTAGGGTTATTTTAAGTAGATACACACTTATACTACAATAAACAATACATTTTATTCATTTTCGATTTTTTAGTGTCTATATCTTATTTTATAATATTTCTGAATAAAGTACAATTAGTATAGCATTTGGCAAAATAATTTGATAACAAAATAAT
>JAOZSF010000274.1 GCA_029939815.1 bacterium | reverse complement strand
AATCGTTTCAATCGTTTCAATCGTTTCAATAATTATCGGCACGGCAGCCCACAATTGCTATTTTATTTTCATTAGCGAGAGAAATCGTTTCTTCCTTTTCCAGTAAAAATGTTTTCCCCGCCTCAATTGCGAGAACGGCGCCCTTGGCTGCAGCCATATTTTTAATTGTGTCGGGACCGATGCATGGAACATCGAACCGCAAATCCTGTTTTGGTTTTGCCATTTTAACAACAGTAAAGTTTTCAACTAATTCACCGGCGCGTTTGATGCAGTTATCAGTTCCTTCCATCGCTTCTACGGCGACAACGGCATGTTTTTTTACGACGGCGGTTTGACCTATATCAAGATTTCCGCTTGCGAGTGCGATTTCTTTTCCGAAATTAATATCATCCCATTCTTTTTTGCTTGGTTTTCTTTTAGTTAATAGACCTTCTCCGGCAAGAAGATGCGGAAGATAAGCTGTTGTATTCTCAAGAATAATACCATCCTTAGCCATTTCGTTCGCTATTGCTCCGAGAACACTATCCGCTCGCCGGTCACGTGTTTTTGCCGCGAGAACGACCATTCTGAAATCGAATTTAACATTTGAAATGGTTAATTTTGGTGATAAACTACCGAGCATAAGCACTTTTTTTGCGCCGTTACTTTTGAAAATTTTTATCATTTTACCAAGCTGCCCGACACCTATTTGTTCATAGACTGAAACGTTATTGATAACATCCTGAGATGTGCAGTTCTCAAAGCCGACGGCGATGATTTTTTTTATCCCGATATTTTTCGCGTGCGTGACAAATTCTACCGGTAACAATCCGCCTCCGGCAATCAATCCGACAGTCTCATTGATTTCTGTGCAGTTAATAGCATTCATTAATAAAAATTATACAAGAACGGCAATGTTTTTGCAAGATAAGCCACACTTTTGGAGGCAGGGAAGTTTAAGCAAGATGAGCTTCCAAGCTCGCCTTGTCAATCTATAATCGGATAATGCCGACCGTGGATTTTTCTTACCGCCTGCATCATTCTTTCTGCAGCGGCATGATGAGAAAGATGCGCGTAAACCTGATTAAAATTATTAATAACGATTTCACGTCGGCGGACAGGTTCGAGTGCGGAATCAATCCATTCAGTCAATTTATCCATATAAGCGATTCCCGACAAATCAATAGCGGATAATTTAGATTCGAGTCCACCCTTGAAAAGTCCGTGAATTCCTGAAAAATCCATTCCGTAAGTAATAACACCAATCCTTTCTGTTAATGGTTTGAAGGAATTTAAAGTTATGCTCATAAAGAAAGGAATGCATGCCTGAGCCATTTCGTTAAGCGCGTTCTCCCATCCGCCCGCGCTGCTTGCGACAACGCCGATAGTATTAAGCGCCGCCATATTTTTATAAACATAATTAAGTTTTTCAAGGTCGAATTTCTCACCAAGATGAATATATTGAATTCCCATTGCGTTAGCGAATCTAACAGTTTCCATAAAATATTTTCTGTCATCAATATCGGGATGCGTTACGACAAAAATAACGGGTTTGTTTCTTGTTTGACCGTAGTGATAAGCGACAAGCATTGCCTCTTTAATTCTTTTTCTGTAAACCGGACGGACGGGTGAGAGGAAATAAATTGAGTCATCCGCGAGAGGAGTTTGCCAATACACATACCTTTTTCCATCGGCAAAAATACTTTTTGTTGAAAGGTATTCTACAAAACCATCGTCCGGTTTTTCAGGAATAACCGGTTTATCACTTTTAAATTCAAGGAAATCAGGCATTTCAAACACATGATCCGCCGGCACGAGATAATTATACAAAAAGTTTTCTTTTTGTTTTGGATTTAAAACTATGTGGTATAAGTTGTCCATTATGTATGGACCGCCTGAATATGGTTTCGAATAATTAACTGCCGAAATATATTTTAAAACAAATTTCTTTATACGGGAAATCTTTTCCGGTCGTTCCGCATCAGGGTCGGCAGCATGGCTTAGAAAAGCGCGCTCAGGATATTTTTCTATAAGCTCTCTTAATGCGACTGCGGCAGCCGGATGAGCGTGCCTAAGCGAAAGTAGGTTGAAAACAATAACGGGAGAATTAAAGGGGATTTTAGAGATTATTTTATCAATTTCATCCCTGATAATATTTTTATGAACCTCAAAAAGCGCTTCCCATTCCTCATCGGATATTCTTTCTATGCTGTCAATTTCAGGACCGTGTGTGAATTCATTTGCAAAAAGCAATTGCGAATCAGGATGATAAAAATCTAATTGAGGAATAATTGTAGGTTCGGCACACGCTGTCTCAACCGATTGATATACACGTTCATCGCGACCGGTGATTATGTGAACGTTGACATCGATACAATCACGCAGCATAGAACTGTATTCCCTTGCCTGAAGAGCCACTCCGTCGAGTCCGCCGCATCGCATAAGGATAACCGGGATTGTAAGTTTTTCTCCTTTTTCTTTTAACTGGTCAATAATAGGAGTTTCGATATTCATTTTTTGTGTCGATTTTATTATTAGTTAATTAATTTTTTAATAGCCACTAAGACTCAAAGACACTAAGAATTACAATTCTTAAAACAATAATGCTTTTTATTTAAACACGTCAACTGTCATTAAATAATGAACGTTAGTATGGTGTTACTTCGTTGCTTTTAATTGTTTGAAATAATTGAGAAATTCGCCAAACTGTCTCTTTTTATCAAAATTATCTTCCATAAGTTTCCTGGCATTTTTCGCCATAATATTATAAGCGTTTTTGTCCGACCATAATTTTACAACAGCTTCCGATAATTCATCAATATCGCCCGGAGTTACCATAAATCCCGTTTCGCCGTTTTTAACTATTTCGGGAACTCCGGCGAGATTGCTTGATACAACAGGCAGCTCCATTGACATAGCTTCAAGCAGAACATTCGGCAGTCCTTCTTTGTAAAGACTTGAAAGGACGAGAATATCGATAATTTCGAAAATGAGTTCAGGATTTGAAGTGAAAGGGAAAAAAGAAACGGAGTTTTCAAGTTCCATTTCCTTAACTCTTTGCTTAAGCATTTCTTCATCAGGTCCGTCACCGACAAGCATAAGATGAACATCCGGCAATTTATTTTTCATTTTTCGCAGCGCTTCAAGAAAAACCGTCTGCCCCTTTCTTTCTTCGAATGAGCCCACGCTGCCTAGAATTGGAGCGGCATTTTCCGGCAGAGAATAAATTTCTTTTGCTTTAGACAGATTGTCCGGATTTTTTGTGAATCTGGTTACATCGGTTCCCTGATAAATTAATTCAACATTTTCCGCGGGGATTTTATAAGTGTCGATTAAATATTTTCGCGTAAAATCTGTTATCGCGACAACTTTATAATTTATATCATAAACAGGAGCGTAAAATTCACGCTTGTACTCAGGAACAATTGTGCCGGTCTTTGGAATAAGAACAGTTTTTAATTTCTTTTCACTAATAACCCGTCCGGCAAAAATTGAACAGTGAAATCCGGAGCGCGGAGGATGAACCGTGCAAACACCGACATCGGAATCGCAGAGCGCTTCCGCCCAAATATTAATGTTTTTTTCATCCTGTGCAATAACTTTTTCGTAATCGTAAGTTACTACCTTAGCTCCGCCGGCAAGACAATGTTCGGCAACCCAGCCGGATTCAGGAGTTAAAACGGTCACATCAGCGCCACGGCTTATAAAATCTTTTACGGCTTCAGCAACCCATATCTGGGTACCGCCGTGAAGTTTTGTGTCTTCAATGAAACATACACGCATGGTAATTTGTTAATTTTATAATTGGTTAATTTGTTAATTTACAATTTCTCAATT
>JAOZSF010000273.1 GCA_029939815.1 bacterium | reverse complement strand
TTTTATATTAAAACCGCCGGAAAAGCAACGGTTAATCTTGTAAAATATAACCGTATAGCCGATTGGAAACAAATTTCACAATTTTCCAAAAAAATAAATAACAGGAATGTTTTTATTAACGGTGGCGGCCGGGGAATAGAGTTTGGTTATTATAAATCGAATTACTCACGCGGGAATTTGAATGCCTGTCTTTCTAAATTAAGATCCTGCGATAAAATTTATTACTTTGCGGGAAATAAAAGAAATGAGGTTGCGGTACTTAATCTGAAAAATTATGATATCGTTACAATCCCGTTTGAACCATTTGCCGTTTTTGCTATTTATAAAAATAAATCAGATTTTACAGGATATTGGCACAGAGTTGAAAACGAATTAAAAAACGCGTTAACTGTTTCGCCGGGGCATGCGCAGATTTTAGACGGAATTACTACTGCGCGAATTTTGCTTGGAGAAATTCCCGGTCCGGATAACGGAAAAATAAAAAATAAAAACGGAGTTGCTAAACTAACAGTTGATGATTGGAAACCATTATACGGATGGGGGAATGTTGAACAACTCGATAAGTATAAATTCAGATGGTCATCCGGAAAAGTCAGTTCACTTGTCTTGCCGGCTTATTGCGGCAAAATAAGAAAAATATCATTGTTCGGTCTACCGTATTTTGGCGGTAGAAATAAGCATCAGAAGATCACCGTATTTCTTGGCAAAGAAAAGCTTGGAACTAAAAATGTTGAGGCAGGATGGCGGGAAATTTCTTTTAATGTTCCCGCAAAAATTGATGACGGGGAAAGACGGTTGACTCTGGAATTCGGAAATCCCGTTGCGCCGTGCGCAATCCATCGCGGTGGTGACAACCGAATGCTTGCATTTGGGCTTTCAAGCATCAAATTGTCATTTATGAAAAAGATAGTCAGTAATTCCCTTAATATCGCCGATAAATCTTCAGAAATATTCCTCGGAGATTCATGGAGTAAACCGGAGAAATGGGCTGACGGGAAAACTTACAGATGGATAAACGGAAATACAGCGGAAGTTTTTTGGTCAGGTGATAAATCCGAAAATAGCGGAACATGGGAAATCGAGGTCTTACCATTTGCCGCGAAAGGGAAAAAACAAACGATGAAAGTTATGCAGAATGGTGCGGCTCTCACAAATATAATATTGAAAAATTCATGGGCGAAATATAATATTAAGGCGCTGCCCATGGGAACCGGCAACTGTGACCTGAAATTTGTTTTCAGTTACGTGATTCAACCTGCAAGTATTGGAATGGGTAATGACACGCGAAATCTTTCTGCGGCGATTTCGAGAATTATTTATTACCCCTGACTATTTGATTCTCATACAAAAGAATGTTAAAATGGGAATAATAGTGGTAGTCGGCTCGGGAGTTGCTGTTTGAAAATCCCATTTATAATAGTCCATGTCTGAAGGAGCAGTAATTCCTGAAAAACTGTTGCTGTTTGCATCCCAAAAAGCCGTTTGGTCTATGGTTATGTAATATTGCGTTGCGGCTGTTAAATTTGAAGGAAGACTTATAATAACATAATTTGTGCTGAACTCTACTGCGGTTGAATTGACGGGTATTGACGCGTGAACAGTATCGTTGCTGAGCTCTCTTATAACAATATTACCGAAATTTGTAAGAATATTCTTGTTAAAAGTCAGAGTGAGGGGAACATCGCAGGGAACTTCTTCGGAATCATCAGGAGGGAAGAAAGCAGTAACAACAGGATTGCTGTAAACGAACGAATATTGAATTTTTGAGCCGATAGCCGGATAACCTGTGCCGGAATTTTCGTTTGTAGCTATTGAACCATCAAGATTTTTACCTGTCCAGGTAATTTCCACACATTCGTTATTATCTGTTATAGCGACAAGGCCAAAATTTCTGTCAGATGTTTTTGTTGACCCTTTAGAATATGGACCTGCTTTTACTGAATTATGAGCCCCCAATGGACCGGCGTGGAAAATAGGAAATGCTGCGCCGCCATTTTTGGCGAAATCAGTATTAGTACCATCATCAATTGCGGTACAGTGAGTGTCACCCCCCAAAGCGCAGAATCCCCGGATGTTGTTTTCTTTAATAAATGTTGCAATTTCTGCACGCTCGTTAGTGTAACTTTGCCATCTGTCTTTTCCGGTAACCGGAGCACCGGTCCACGGAACAGTTGTAACCCAGACGATAGCGGGATAAACGCCGTTTGCTTTTAATAATTGTTTTTTGAACCATTTTTTTTGATCAGCCCCCATTCTTGTTCGAGCGTAGGTTGAACCGGGAGTTTGAGCATCTGTTCGCAGGTCGGTTAACAAAAATAATACACGTCCGACAGTAAATTTTTGATAAATGCCGGTTGTTCCGCTGCCGATGAGCGGATAGTGTGGAACATATTTTCTAAAAACCGGATGGACGTAATTTTTCGATATAGCACCTTTACCACTTGTGCCAACACTATTGTTGGGTCCAAAATCGTGGTCATCCCACATATAAACAAGTGGGACATTTCTGTGAAAAGAAGCTTCACGGGCGCCGTCTTTACCCGGATAACAGTTTAGTTTTATGTCGTATTTATCACAAAAATTATTTTCGTTAGTATAGCCTTTTGCAGTTCCCTGATCGCTATAATAAAGGTCGCCGCTATGTAGAAAAAAGAGAGAATCTTGATCCTTAATGGTGTCCCATATCGCATTTTTCTCTGTGTCAGGTTTTCCGCTGCAGCTGAATGTAAACATAAATGAAGCGGGTTGATTAGCCGGCGGGAAAGTTTTGAATGTTCCGGTATAGGAATTAGTTCCGTTATCAGCGTCATTCAATTCATTATCGAGCACGTTGTTAACATAAATCCCATAATAATATTTTGTGTCAGGAATCAAATTTGAAAGTTCTGCTTTTACAATATAATAATTTGCTGAAACAGCGTAGCCGCTCCATGAACTTGCCGGCGCACCGTTTAGATTAGGGTTATCAAAAGCTTTGATTTCAACTGCAATAGTTCCGTTTGTAGTTCGGTGGTTTTTTATACCGGCGGCGACAACAGCGGAATCATGTGTAACTGCCCCCGACCATGCGAAGTCGAGTAAGCCGGCGGCGAATAATTGATTAGCAAGAGCGATTAATGAATATAGTAATAAAAAGAAAAAGTAATTTTTTTTCATAATGAGTTAAATTTATTTCCTTCGATAATAAATGATAAATGATAAATAATAAATAATAAATGACAAGAATAAAGGTTCCGGTATAGATGTTTCGTAAGCGCCAATATCAACAGTTCCAAAATTCACTCTGTTGCTTCCAGCAATGTCTTTTTGACTTTCCAGCCAGGAGAAAGTGAAACCTGAATTAATGCATGGAGAAACATCAGAAATATTGTAGTTGATTGTAAAGTCAGGGGATTCATAAACATTTGCTGTTCCGCCTGAAAGCGGTTGAGGTAAAGTGCATGAATAGGATAAATTAACATCGCCACTGAAATAATAGTTTGATCCGTTCGGTGCGTAATTATCGTATAAAATAGAGTTCCAGATTTCATTTTGTGATGCCGAATATGCCCCGCCGCCGATTTCGGATGCTGAATTATCTGCCACAGTACAGTTATAAATTTTAGAATTATTTGTGAGAAAAATTCCGCCGCCGTTTACAGCTGCACCATCAAAAATCAAACATGAAATAAAGGAAGAGGAATCAGCAAAGATATTTCCGCCGTTGTTTTCGGACATTCCGTTGATAAATTTTATCCTGTAAAGTTCGCCGGAAATAACATGACAGCCCCGCATTATATTTTTTCCATCAATTGTAACATTTCCGCATCCGGTAAATTTAAG
>JAOZSF010000014.1 GCA_029939815.1 bacterium | reverse complement strand
AACCGATTACCTCGGCGGACGCTTTGCGCGGGTTACGGATTCAACCGCGTCAATAAATCCCTGCGCCATTTTATCGTAAGTCCAATTTTTGATTGTATTTTTTGCGGATAGCGAGAGTTTATTTTGATATTCATCATCTGACAAAACTTTTTCTATTGCTTCAGCGAGTTTTTCAGCATTTTTTTCCGGAACAATAATGCCGTTATCCCCGTTTTTAATTAATCCGCCCATTGCGGCGCCAACCGCGTCAGACGCGATTACAATCGCGCCCTGGTTCATTGCTTCATTAACAATCAATCCCCACGGTTCTTTAAAAACCGGAGTTGTTATTGACGGAACAGCGACTACATCGGCGATATTATAATATTTATAAAGTTGGTCATTTGCGACGTAATCGAGGAAGAGAACATTATTTATATTATTTTTCTTGCAATAGTTTTCAAGGTTTTCCTTTTCATCTCCGCGCCCGATAATAATAATTTTGAAATTAGAAATTGGAAATTGGAAATTTGGGCTTGGCGATTTTAGATTTAGGATTTCGGCGGCTTGCAATAAAAAATTGATCCCTTTTTCATTTGATAATCTGCCGACAAAGAGGATAATTTTTTGATTTTCCGCGTTTAAAGATTTAATTAGTTCTTTTTTTTCGTCTGTTGATACTTCTTTATTGTAAAGTTCGTTGTCAGCGGTGTTTTGCGCGATAAAAATCTTTTTTTCATCCACACCAAGTGAAATTATATAGTCACGCACGTGCGTTCCATAAGTTACTACCGCATCTGAATTGCGATAAATATATTTTACGATTGGGAAAGTCAAGCGATGAAAAAAAGTGTTTGGGTGATTCCAGAAGCCGGTCCAAACGATGAAAGGTTTTTTTCTCAGTTTGGCGGAAATAAAAGTCAGCGGAACAATTAATCTACCGCTAATGCCTTGAATATAAACATCATAATCATCGGCGCGGAGCTGTTTCCATAGTTTTGAAAGCAGTTGGGTTTTGCTCATTCCGGGAGTGAGAAGAGGAACAACCGGCAATCCGTCATCATTAACTGAGTTAAGGGACTCCCAATTTTTTTCAGATGCATCTGAGAAGAAGAAAAATTTCGCGTTAATTTTTTTCGCGAGAATTTTGAAGAGTTTAATTCTGTAGAAAGGGCAAAAATTTGTAATGAGAGCTGATTTCATAAATTTGACGTTTGACGTTTGACGTTTGACGTTAAATAGTTTACAAAAGATCTAACGTCTAACGACCAATGTCTAATTTGCTATTTCCTCATAAATTTTCATTAATCTTTTATAATTAGTTTCCGGGCTGAACTGTTCAACGCCCCATTCCCGCACTTTGGGTCTCATTTTGATAATTTTTTCTTTGTTATTTTCAACCATTTGCAGCTTTTGTGCTAATTCGTCAACATTTCCGGGAGTAAAAAGCCAACCCGCTTTTTCTTCGGGAACAAAATCGGGAATTCCACCTGTTCGGGAAGCAATAACAGGAGTGCCGAGATAAAGCGAATTTATAACTGTCAGCGGGCAATTCTCGAAACATTCAGATGGCAGAATTGTAACGAGAGCATTAGCGAGATACTTTTCGAATTGTTTTTGCGGTTGATATCCAAGTAATTCGATATGCCGCAAATTATTATCAGAGATAAATTTTTTGATTTTATTTTCGAGGGGACCGTCACCGAGTATTTTTAATGGAAGAGAAGGAACTTTTGCAGCAGCTTTAAGCAGAGTAAAAGCACCTTTTTCCTGAGATAATCTTCCCGCGAAAAGAATATAGTTTTCCGGGTTTTCATTAAAAGCTGAAGAGTCAGCGGAAGCGGAATTAGGTTTAACGATAATCTTTTGTTCATTAAATCCGGCTTTTACGAAAATGCTTTTAGTAAAGCTGTTCAGTGCGATATATCGATCAATTTGTTCTTTGAAAGTTTTTTTATGATGAGCGAGAATCGCCGAATACCAAGCTGAATAAATATAGCTTTGTCTATAGCATTTATTTTTAATGCAGTGCAGATTTTTCTTTAAAAAGTAAGGACATTCTTTTTCATTAATAAAAAGCAAACCATTGGGACAGATGAATCGGAAATTGTGGAAAGTCTGAACAATCGGCACTTTATGTCGATTGAGAGCCGCATAAATTGCCGGTGAGATAAGCGGGAAAACGTTGTGGATATGAGCTACATCAGGTCTGTTTTCCGCGATAATTCTGTCAATATCATTTTGAGTTTTTGTATTATTAAAACCGTTTAGGAAAGAAGTTAACTTTTTCCCAACCGGAAATGAATTAATTTCGATGTTATCGCGGGTATAAGTTTGAACGTCATTCCCGTTTTCCAGGAGGAGATTTTTTTCGTGTTTGAAGACAAGACCCTCTCCCGCACGAGTTTTATAATAATTGTGACAGAGGAGAATTTTCAAGATGTTATATTTTTGTTAATTAGAAAGTTTCAAATCAACAGGTAAAAGCAACTTTACAATATCCTGTCGCGCTTTAACAAGCACACTTTTCAGGTGGGTATTTAGGAGTTGGACTGCGTAATCATCGCCCGCGCTTTGCCATTTTGATTTTTCAATTGGTTTACCTTCGGTGTACGCTTTAACATCAATCATTTCCGACCGCATAGCGAAAGAGTCATTATTTGTGTAAGTGCGTTCGAGGATAAGTTTTCTTGCTTTAGCGTTAATCACTCTAATTTTAATAGAGACGAGAACGGAGAATTGCTGACGTTTCCAGAGTGTTTTTTCGCCATGTTGTAAAGTATCGATAGGGAGGTTTTTTCTTGTAATATTAAAGTGTAGAATATCGCCTGTAATTCTAATATAAGGTTTTTCACCAATGATAAAATTCCCGGCGTCAGCTACTTCAAATCCTGCATTCGCGAGTTCGAGTTGAAAAGCTTTTGTAATACTTTTATCGACCGGAACTTTGAATTCTTTATCGAGACTGTAAAAATCAAATTCATCACTTTCATCAGTGGGAAAGCGTTCTCTGACAGGGCGCCTGTCAGCAAAATTGCGAACAAGTACCGGGATATTATATTTAATAGGAGAACCTTCAAGCGGATCGATTGAGTATCCGATGACATGAGGTCCTGAACAAGAAACAATAAACAATGCCGTTATGATAACGGCAAAGTTTATTAATAAAGATTTATAAAAATTATTCTTCATTATTATGAAGTTAATTATTTAATACCGGCCGCTTTTTTCAGTTCAGCGATTTTATCGGTTTTTTCCCATGTATAATCCGGGTCATTAATGCCGAAGTGACCGAAGCGGGCGGTTTTTGCGTAGATAGGTCTTTTAAGTTTCAGATTTTTGATAATAGCCGCCGGATGAAAATCGAAGACTTTTTCAACAGCTTTTGTTAATGTATAATCGTCAACAACACCTGTTCCGTGGGAATTTACAAGAATAGATATAGGTTTGGCGACCCCGATAGCGTAAGAAATTTCTATTTCGCATCGCTTGGCAAGTTTAGCGGCGACAACATTTTTGGCGGCATAGCGAGCCATGTAAGCGCCGCTTCTATCAACTTTGCTCGGGTCTTTCCCTGAGAAAGCGCCTCCGCCGTGAGCGCCCATACCGCCATAAGTATCGACGATAATTTTTCTACCAGTCAGTCCGCAATCGCCGTGAGGTCCGCCGACAACAAATCTTCCGGTAGGATTAACATAGATTTTAGTTTTGCTATCGATAAGTTTTTTAGGAATAACTTTATTAATAACTTCTTTAATGATAGTTTTTTCGATAGTTGAGTGTTTAACGCTGGCACTATGCTGAGTAGAAATAACGATAGTGTGAACACGAACAGGTTTTTTGTCTTTGGTATATTCGATAGTGATCTGAGATTTACTGTCGGGCTTGAGCCATTTTATTTTGTTCTTTAAGCGAAGATTTGCAAGCTTATCAAGCAGTTTTCGTGAAAGAGTGATAGGCAGCGGCATTAATTCTTTTGTTTCATTACATGCAAAACCGAACATCATTCCCTGATCGCCTGCGCCCTGTTCTTTAAAGAGCCCTTTGCCTTTTGAAACGCCCTGGCTAATGTCAGGCGATTGTGTATCTAAAGAAACGACTACGCCACAATCATCACTGAAACCGTCAGCGGGATCGGTATAACCGATTTCTCTGATAGTTTTTCTTACGACTGCCTGGCAATCGATATAGCCTTTTGTAGTAATTTCGCCGGCGATGACAGCGAGCCCTGTAGTAACAAGAGTTTCGCAAGCAACGCGACTTTCAGGATCTTGTGCGAGGGCGGCATCGAGTATAGCGTCAGAAATTTGGTCAGCCACTTTATCCGGGTGACCCATAGAAACAGATTCGGAAGTAAATAAGAAATTCATATTTATATCTCCATATATTTTTTTAGATTAATCATTATCCCCGTAGTACATTTCCGCGAAACCCTCCGGCGGGTCTTCAAATCGCGCGTATTTATTTTCAAATTTAAGAAGGATATTTCCAATAGGACCGTTTCGCTGTTTTGCGACAATCAGTTCAGCTGTGTTTTCATCTTTTATATCATGAGAGGTCATATATTTTCTAAAGAGCAAAAGAACTAAATCAGCATCCTGCTCGATAGCGCCCGATTCGCGCAACTGGCTTAATTTGGGACGAGCGCCTTTTTCGTTACCTTTTTCAGATTCTCTGTTAAGCTGAGACAGAGCGATCACCGGTAAATCGAGTTCAAGTGCCATAGATTTTAATGAGCGCGAGATATAAGAAATTTCCTGCTGCCTGTTTTCCGAACTTTTAGCGGAACCGTGCATTAGCTGAATATAATCAATAATAACGAGACCGAGATTTGGATTTTCAGCTTTTAATCGTCGACAGCGAGCGCTAACTTCAAGAGGAGTAAGACTTGCCGACGGATCAATATAGATATCAGCTTTTTTGAGATTTGCACTTGCGTTTACAAGAAGAGAAAGATCTTGTTGAGTTAAACCTCCGCGTCGTAATTTTTGCGCGTCAATTCTTACATGTGAAGAGAGGATTCTCATTACAAGCTGCAGCGCGGTCATTTCGAGAGAGAAAATGGCGACAGCTTTATTACCATTAATAGCTGCGTTTTCCGCGAGATTAAGCGCGAAAGCTGTTTTGCCAACGGAAGGTCGTGCAGCAATAATAACTAATTCACCACCGTGTAGTCCGGTAGTCATTTCGTTTAATTTAGTAAAGCCGGTATCAACGCCGGTAATATTCCCTTTATTGGCGATTAATTTTTTAAGATGCTCGTTTGCTTCGCCCATCATTTGGCCCAGTTTTTTGAACTCTCCGTGTTCCTGTATTTTTTGAACATCAAAGAGTTCTTTTTGAGCAGAACCAAGTAATTCACCTATTTCCTGACCGCCTTCGTAACATTGGCCTACAATGCGGTTAGTGGCTGAAATTAATTCACGAACGAGCCATTTATCACGGACAATTTTAACGTAATGCTCGTAATTTGCCGTTGTGGGAACCGTGTCAACAAGTTCACTAAGATAAACCGGACCACCGGCCTGTTCGAGCAGTTCAGCCGAGGCGAGTTCATCTGTAACAGTAATAACGTCAACAGGGGACTGCTTACTGAAGAGGTTTTCGGCAGCAGAAAAGATATGTCTGTGTCCGGGGAAATAGAAAGATTTTGTATCGAGAGCATCGATAGCCGCAACCATGACAGTTTCGTCAAGCATCATAGCGCCGAGGACGCATTGTTCCGCCTCTTTACTATGAGGGGGAATGCGGTCGGAGATATTATAATTCCTGGATTCAGTTGACTCGTAAGAGGGCATCGGAGATTATTCCCTTACAACCCAGACTCGAACGGTGGCAGCAACATCGTGATGCAGAGAGATATCTACGGAAACGACGCCGAGTTCTCTGATAGGAGGATCGACGAGGATTTTTTTTCTGTCAATAGTGATACCTTCTTTTTCAAGAGCTTTAGCGATATCGATATTAGTAACAGAACCGAAGAGTTTATCATCTTCACCGGCTTTTCTGGGAATAGTTACGGAAACTTCGGCAAGTTTAGCGGCTAAAGTTTCACATGCTTCTTTTTCTTTAGCTTCTTCAACAGAGCGTTTACGAAGTTCAGCTTCGATTTTTGCCATGTTGTCTTTAGTAGCCGCCTCGGCAAGAGCCTGAGGTAAAAGGTAATTTCTTGCATAGCCATCAGAGACAGTAACCGCCTGTCCCGCGCGGCCTAATTTAGGAACATCAAAACGTAGGATAACATCCATTTTATTTTCTCCATTTTATCAAAGATTTATTCATCACCATGAACTGCCCCAACATAAGGCAGCATCGCCATAAAACGAGCAAGTTTAATTGCGTGAGCCATCATTCTCTGATGTTTTGCGCAATTGCCGTTAATATAACGCGGGGTTATACGTCCATAGTCACTCAAATAATTTTTAAGAGTTTCCACATCTTTATAATCGATTTGGCGAACTTTATTTTCACAAAAGTTGCAAGTTGCCTTTTCGATTTTCGGTCTTTTTCTAGTAGTTGCCATAAGAGTTCAAATATTGATTAAAGGTTAATATAATCGACTTGTCTATTTTATTTCAGTATTTTTCAGCCCGGGTTGTGTTTTTCCGGGCTTTTTTTCTTCCATTAAAGCGATAAATTCAGGAGCAAGAGACTGCCAGTCCTTGTTAAATGCCGGTCCGGAAACTTTCCAGTAAAAAATTTTGGACGTACTGGGCCATACAATTACCTGTCGTTTTTCCGGTGTCGAAAGATCTGCAAGTCCCATAGGAACATCCCGGTGCCATTGTGTATCTCCACCAATTGCCAGTGGAGTATCTATTCGAAGTCTTGATGATGCAAAAGTATCTTCATCAGTTACCCGTCCATTTGTTGCCAACAAAACGGTAGTATCTTCCCATCCGGATTTAACGATATATTTCCCTGATAGCGAAAGGTCTATCGGGTCGTAAAACCAGTTTAAGACATTAAAACCGGTTTGCTCGAACCATGAAAGAGGGTTTCTCATAGTACCTGTTTCTTCAACCACGATTTTTCCGTCTTGAATAAACACTTTTCGCGAAGCGTTACGCAGTTTTGGAGTAATCGGGTCAATAGGTTCTTTTTCAGTGGCAAGTTCAATAAGTTTTTTAGCTTTTTCGGCGCGTTTCTCAATATTTTTTGATGTTGCGCCGATGCCGACATATCTGACAATTACGTCTGCCGAATTTCCTGATGTTTCTGCGATACGCCATGATTGAGTTTCATAGGTAAAGTTTGAGCATCCGGTAAAAAGAAGAATTCCTATAGAAACGAGCAGATATCCCAAATTAAAAGCAGTGGGTTTCATGATAAAAGCCGGAGTACTAAAAGAACTATTCTACAGAACTGATTAAAAAGCGTAAAATATCTCCGTTCAACTCATATCTGTCACGAATTTTATTAATTACGTTAGGCGTAACTTCGAATTTTACCAAATAATAAAATCCTTCTTTGTTATGACGAATCTCATAACATAATTGACGCTGACCGAGTTCTTCGCATTCGTTAACAGTTCCTTCCACGCGCTCGATATTCTCACTGATTTCATTTTTTACTTTATCAAACCGTTCGCTTGCGGCATCGGGTTCAATAATAAACAACGCTTCGTATTTTTTCACAGGTTTTGTCTCCCTTACGGTTTCGTATAAACAATATTAAAGTTAATTTATTTTTTTAAAAAGTATTTATCTGTTGAATTGCTTTATCCCATGGCTTTGAAATCAATAAATCAATTGCTTCAATAGCTTTTTTTGTCATTTTTTCAACAGATTCAGTTTCTTTATTTTCGAAGTTGCCGAGAACATGTTCTATTCTGTTTTCGTTTCCTTCACCTATTCCTAATCTCAATCTCGGTATTTCGTTTGTGCCAAGATAGTTAATAATTGACTGCAAGCCGTTGTGTCCACCTGAACTTCCTGCGGCTCTAACGCGCAATTTTCCTAATGGGAGATGCACGTCATCATATACGACCAGCAGTTCATTGGAATTCAGTCTGTATTTTTTTACGATTTTATATATAGCTTTTCCGCTTAAATTCATATAAGTTGCCGGTTTACAGCAGATGAATTTAATTGGAGCTTCACATTGAGCAAGCCAATAATTCTGCCACCATCTTTTTTTCCATTTAACGGCATTATGATTTATCAAAAGATCAACAACGCGGAATCCAATATTATGCCGCGTGTTTTCGTATTCCGGACCTGGATTTCCCAGGCCGACAACACAGCGGATCACTTTTACTCTTCCTCAGTTTTCTTTTCACCGATTACTTCAGGTTCCGCAGCTTCGGTTTCTTCTTCAGTTGCAGCTTCTTCGTGTACTGTTGGAGGAGCGATTGTAATCAGAGTTGTTTCAGGATCACCTATATAAGTAACGCCGTCAATTTCCGGAAGTTCTTTAATATGGACAACGTCATGAATATTCAAAGCGGTAACGTCAATTTTAATAGATTCCGGAATTTGTCCTGCTTTACATTCTACAGTAACATCGCGTCTGAGCAATTCAAGAACGCCGCCATGATTTTTAACACCTTCGGGAATTCCCTGTGTTTCGAGTTGAACTTCAATTTTAACGACTTCGTCAAGATTAATGACAAGAAAGTCGATATGAATAATATTATGAGTTACGCAATCACGTTGAACTTCTTTTACCAGAACGTCAAAGTTTTTTTTGTCAATTTTTAGTTTTATCACCGCATGTTCGGAGTGCATTACATGGGTCAACATATCAAATTCATGATAATTAACAATAACGTTTATTGATTCATTGTGACCGTAAACGATGCCTGGTGTTAATCCCTGTCTGCGTAAGCGTTTAGCAGTTAAACCGCCGACGCTTTCGCGTGTTTTTGCTTGTAAAATTAAATCTTCCATAAATATCAAGGCCTAAATATAAGGTTATATCAAATGGAGTAATAAATACTCGTTATTTTGTATTAAATATATGTAATAAAAAGGATAGACAACGCCCTGGTTTAACAGGCAACACCATTGTGCCGCCGACGTCGGAAAAGAAACTATAGGTATGTCATCAATCCACTTCTTGCCAATATTATATTAAAAACTCTTTTAAATTGCAAACGGGTTCCGCATATCCTCCGATTTTCAAACTGCAACATCCTGTTTTGCCGGGATCAAGCTTGATGTTGTTAAAGTTACATCGCCTTGCAAAAGAAACGTAAAATGATATAATAGTATTGTAATACTTAAATAGAAATTGATAAAATGAAACTTAAACTCTTACTCGAGAAATTATACCTCAAATATAATAGGCTGGAATTTATTAGTCCTGATCCTCTGGAATTTGTTACGCCATTTGAGAAAACTGAAGACAAAGAAATCGCGGGATTGATTGCTTCATCACTTGCGTACGGCAGAGTTACGCAGATATTAAAGAGTGTGAATATCATTCTTGAGGTCATGAAACCCACCCCTTCAGAATTTGTTGAAAAGGTCTCCGAGAAACAATTACGAAAATTATTTAAAGACTTCAAACATCGTTTTAATACCGGTAATGACATTGCAGATTTAATTCTCGGAATAAAAAGAACCCGTAGGAAATATGGTTCACTTGAGAATTGTATTCTTGCCGGTTTAAAATCAGATGATAAAAATATTATTCCGGCAATGACCTGCTTTGTAGGTGAATTAACTAATGGCAAACAGTCTTATCTATTACCGTCACCGAAAAAAAACAGCGCGTGTAAAAGATTGAATTTGTATTTCCGGTGGCTGATCAGAAAAGATAATGTTGACCCGGGCGGGTGGTCGAAAGTTCCGCCATCTAAATTAATAATTCCTCTTGACACACACATGTTCAAAATTGGAACTATTTTGGGATTTACAAATCGAAAGCAGGCGAATCTTAAAACAGCGATGGAAATTACAGCCGGTTTTGCGGGAATTGTTCCGGAGGATCCAACGCGTTATGATTTCGCGTTAACACGATTTGGGATCAGAGATGATATGAAGATGAAAGATTTCGAGGAGATGGCGGGAAGTACGAAATTGAATTGAATATCCAACAATTCAAACTAAATAATCAATATGATCAATGAGAACATTGTTATTTCATTGCAACAAGAAATAATCAACATTCAAGTAGCCCGCTTCGACTTTTTAACCTGGCGAATAGTGAGCGAAGTGGGTAGTGAGGAAAATTCATTAATCCAACAATCTGAATAACACACCCTGGCGCTATGCGCCACCCCTCTCAAGAGGGGATTTAATCCAACAATCCAAAAATCCAATGATTACAAATATTATATCCGATGTTTGGCTTACATTATGCGACATGGCGCCTTATCTTCTTTTCGGTTTTCTTGCCGCGGGAATTTTATCTGTGGCCATTTCAACCAAAACAGTTGAAAAACATCTTGGCAAAAAAGG
Source organism: bacterium (assembly GCA_029939815.1). Taxonomy (GTDB): domain Bacteria; phylum Auribacterota; class UBA3054; order UBA3054; family B51-G9; genus B51-G9. Next base: position 3,808 of record JAOZSF010000014.1, on the reverse strand, counting down.
TTTTATGTCGGTTTTTAAAGCCGCTTTATTCGGGGTACCGCTGCCTTTATGTTCATGCAGTGTAATTCCGGTGACCGTATCTTTGAAAAAGAGCGGAGCGAATAATGGAGCTGCAACGGCGTTTTTAACATCCACTCCGCAAACAGGAGTTGACAGTATATTTGTTACATTCAGTTTACTGGGTCCTGTTTTCGCGATATTTCGGCCTGTTATTGCCTTGATAACAGGAGTGATTGCCGGACTTTTCGTTAATTTAACTGATAAAGAAGAGAAAGAAACAAAAGCAGCCGCGGTAGAAGAAGAAAAATGTGAACACAGTTGCTGTTCCGCCGGAAACACCGCAAAAGCAGCAAGTAAATTTTCTCAAATTTTACGCTACGGATTTATAACCATTCCCGGTGATGTAGCCAAACCGCTTCTTCTCGGAATTTTAATCGCGGGGATAATCTCAGCTTTAGTTCCCGATGATTTTTTTGCGAGCAGGTTAGGAACAGGTTTTCTGCCCATGCTTGTTATGATGGCAATTGGAATTCCGATGTATGTATGTTCAACTGCTTCTGTTCCGATTGCCGCGGCTCTTATTTTAAAAGGAATTTCTCCGGGGGCTGCTTTTGTATTTTTGATTACCGGAGCGGCAACAAACGCAGCGGGAATAATGACGATATGGAATGTTTTAGGAAAACGAGTCGCGATAATTTATTTAACGACCGTTGTAATCTCGGCCCTAATAAGCGGATACCTTTTGAATTTTATATTCAAATTCGTGGCCCAGTACGGCGGAGCGTCAACAAAAGGCGCGGCAATGCTTCCGCAATCGGTTAAGGTTGCCAGCGCGGTAGTTCTGTTAATAATATTAGGGTATTCAATTTTCATGTCATTACGTGTGAATAAGAATTCAGAGCACGCGACTTGCGATTGATATAATCGTTCAGTTTTGTCCCGCGGAATTTGTAATATCCCTTGCTATTGACATTCAGGTACGGAAATACTATAATATCCCCGTATAATTTATTTTGACTTTGAATTAATATATTTAATACCTTAAAACAGGAGTTTTAAAATGTCTAGTGTTTTGATAAAAGATAATCTTTACTGGGTTGGTGTGCAGGATCATGATTTAAGAGTTTTTGATGTTATAATGCAGACGGAATACGGAACCAGCTACAATTCATATTTACTAAAAACGGATGAAGGCGCGGTTTTATTTGAAACGGCAAAAGGCAAAACTTTTGATGTATTTATTTCAAATCTCCAGGAAGTTTGCGATTTAAACGACATTAAATATATAGTTATTGATCATACGGAACCGGATCATAGCGGTTCGCTTGAAAAATTAATGAAGATGGCGCCTAACGCGACTGTTTTAGCATCTTCTATTGCTTTACGTTTTCTTGAAGATATCTGTAATTGTGAAATTCGCGGAAAAGCTGTAACTGAAGACGATGTGATTTCCATTGGCGGCTATGATTTGCGTTTCTTTTCTGTTCCGTTTCTTCACTGGCCTGACTCTATTTACACTTATATTGAAAAAATTAAAACTTTGGTTACGTGTGATTCTTTCGGCTGTCATTATGCCGATGATAAAGTTTGTAACGATCTTATTGAAGGTGATTTTGTTGACGCGTACAAATATTATTTTGACGCGATAATGGGACCGTTTAAAAACTATGTTCAGGACGCGCTGAAAAAAATTGCACCGCTGGATATTGAAACCATCTGTCCGGGGCACGGTCCGGTTCTCAGAGAAAAGCTTGACTTTTACCTTAATTTATACGATGAATGGAGCAAAGAGCCGGAAAAAACAGCACATTCAAAACCCAAAGTGACAATCGCTTATGTCAGCGCTTATGGTTATACGGAAGAGCTTGCCGGAAAAATCACTGATGGAATTACAGAAAATTCAGACGCGGAAGTTCAAAGTTTTGATATGGTGACAGCCGATCATGATAATGTTTTGGCGGAGTTAATCGATTCCGATGGAATTCTGCTTGGTTCACCAACAGTCAACGGCGATGCTTTGCCGCCCGTTACCGATCTTATTTTACAGATGAACGGTGTTCTTCACGGCGGGAAAGTTGCCGGATCATTTGGAAGTTACGGTTGGAGCGGAGAAGCCGCGGATATGCTTATGGGTAGATTGAATGTTTTACGGATGAAAACGCTTGAGCCGCCGTTGAAGGCAATTTTCAAACCATCGACAAAAGAGCTTGCTGCCGCTTATGATTATGGCAGAAGATTTGCGAGAAAGTTAAACGAAGAATGGGTGCCGGTGGGTAAATCAAACGATGGAGTTACTTTATGGAAATGCACGGTCTGCGGAGAAGTTTTTGAAGGAGCTCTTCCGCCGTTGAGTTGTGTGGTTTGCGGTGCCGGACCTGAAGCATTTGTTGAATACACGGAAAAAGTTATTACTTTTTCTTCCGAACAGGAATTCAAAACCGTTATTATTGGAAGCGGTCCCGGAGCAATCAATGCCGCAGCCGCGTTACGCAAAAGGAACAGCAAAGTACAGATAGACATTTACAGTGCTGACAAAGATTTACCATATTATCGTCCTTCGCTGACGAAGAGATTATCGGAGAAATTAAAATTGGAAGAAATTTTACTTTTTCCCCAAAAATATTATGAAGAAAATAATATTAATCTTCATCTAAATACGGAAATAACTAAAATTGTTCCGGCGGAAAAAGCGATATATGATAATGAAGGGAATGCAATTAAATATGATAAATTAATTATTGCCACCGGAGCACGTTGTTTTGTTCCGCCGCTTCCCGGAGCTGATTTGCCTGAAGTTCTAACACTGCGAAATTTCCGTAATTTCAATTCCATTAAGACATTAATAGAGAATGGTGCTAAGAAAATGGCGGTTATCGGCGGAGGCCTGTTAGGTCTTGAAGTTGCCAATTCGTTATTGAATCTTGGCGTTGATGTTACAGTTCTTGAAATGGCTCCACGCATTCTTCCGCGGCAGATGGATATTGCCGGCAGCGAAATGCTTACAAAGATTATTAACAGAAGCGGCATAACCATGAAAACGAATGTTTATGCGGAAGAAATTGCCGGGGATGTAAAAGTCAGGGGTGTTGCTATTCATAAAAATGATATTATTCCCTGTGACGCGGTTATTTTCTCCGCAGGTATCAGGAGCAATATTGAACTTGCCGTTGACGCGGGAATAGAAGTTAATCGCGGAATAGTTGTAAATGAAAAAATGCAGACATCTCTTGCCGATATTTATGCTGTGGGTGATTGCGCGTCTTTTAACGATGTTGTTACAGGGTTGTGGGAACCCGCTATTGAGCAGGGAAGAGTTGCGGGCGCTCATATCGCCGGAGACGGTGTGAAATATGAGCCGGCGGTTATTGGCGCAACGATGAACGCTTTTGGAACAAGCATATTTTCTGTTGGCGATCTTGGAAACAATGAAAACGATGAATATCTTCAGGTAACATGCAGAAATGATGTGAAGCCCACGTATAAAAACATATATTTTAAAGAGGGAGCTTTATGCGGCGGAATATTGCTTGGCGATTTAACAATGACTAATCCATTACTTTCCGGAGTAAAAAAATGTATTAACACCGAAACGGCAATGGACAACAAATTAATTTAAAATTGAGCAATCAGTGTGATTCTTTAAGAAAAGGAAGTGTATCAAAATTTGTGTAATCCGTGTCCTGTTTGATAAATCTGTCCATAAACAGCGAGCAGTATCCCGGTCAGAACAGCGGCAAACAAAATTAAAATTTTACCGGTTAATTTTGGTAATCAGCGACCAATATTATGGATAAAGGGCGACTATTTA
>JAOZSF010000272.1 GCA_029939815.1 bacterium | reverse complement strand
TATATTAGGTAAAAATAGAAATATAACGATAAAAGATTTGGCGGCAAAAGTGGTTGTAAGCGAAAAAACCATTAAAAGAGATTTAGAAAAATTGAAAAAATTGAAAATAATAAAAAGAATAGGTAGTGATAAAACCGGAAATTGGGAATTAATTTTATGAAGAAAATAATCGGAATAGTTGGAATACTTTTGATGATTACTGCTTTAGCTTTCACCTGGTGGAGGTATGTTCCGCTGACTGACGGCGAATACACTGTTGGTAATAATAAAATTGAGTGGCGGATGATTGTGAGTAACAGTGTCTTAAAAACCGCTTATCTCAAAAATAAAATCACCGGTGAAACTATGAAAGTTAGCGGTGATGATTTTATTATGCGGATCGGTCACACGAGTTCCATCGGTTGGGCGCCTGAAGAGCAAAAACCAACGGATAAATATCCACCGTATATAGTTCGAGACGGAGTAAATGTAACGCCTGGATTTTGCAGAGCGGCGTGGTTGGTTCGAGGTTTAAATACAAAAACTTTTATATTGGTGCAGCCGGAACTGAACTGCGAGGTTAGACTGACATTTTCTGTTAAAGATAATGAGCCGTGGATAAGGAGAAAGATTTCATTGAAATCTTTGTCAAAAAGAAAACTTGCAATTGATGCCTGTGATCAAATTAATTGGAAAAACTGCGGCGAGACTGAGCTTGGTGGAAAAGGTCAGCCGGTATTCATAAATAAAAGTTGGTTTGTCGGGCTTGAACACCCTTATTCAAGAGGCATTCAAAATAACGGTGAAGTAATTCTTAGACAATTTCCCGGGAATAAAATCGGAGAAAAACTTTTCGATTTGCAGACAATGGTTCTTGGCGCCGCGCCTGCCGGTAAGATCAGAACGGTAATGAATGAATATGTAAAAAGTATCCGCCGGCCTATAAAATCTGTGAGTTTGTTCAATACATGGTGCCACATGCGTGAAGATGAACTTAATGAAAAGAATATTAATAAAACGGTTGAAGAACTTCATAAAGGACTTGCGCCTTATGACTACATGTTCGATATTTTTGTCGTTGATGATGGTTGGCAGGAAAAAAAATCAGTCTGGAATTACAGAAATGACCGTCTGCCGAACGGACTTGAAGGCGTCCGTAAAAAAATCGTTGAGCAGGGGAGCAAACTGGGCTTATGGGTTTCTTTGCCCGGCTGCAATCTTAACATAAAATGGGGAGAAAAGCTTGGATTTAAAGCCGCGTTCACAAGATTTTTCTGTTTATCAACTCATCGCTATAATGAGGCGCTTCGCAAACGCCTTAAAGAGCTTATTTTAAAAGAAAAAGTAGCTTACTTTAAACATGATTTTAATTACTTCGTTTGTGGTCGCGGAGGACACGGACATTTCATTTCACCTGATCAGAGCTCGGAAGCAAATGTCAACGCTTTGCTCTCTATATTGAAATATGAAAGTAAAATAGACCCGGATTTGTTTCTTGCTGTTACAAGCGGTTTGTGGCCGAGCCCTTGGTGGCTTCCTTATTGTGATACAACCTGGATGGGCGGGAAAGATCATGACGCAAACAAGAAAATTCCCGTACTGCGCGGAAGTGAATTTGAAATGAATTATCGTGATGGCGCGTTATATAAAATGCTTGTGAAAGAAGGAAAAGTCTTTCCGCTTTCTGCTTTGATGACTCACGGAATTGTTGATGCGCGGCATAATGTTTACAATATGACTAAAGAGGATGATATCGGATGGTGCAATTATCTTATGAATTATCTTGGTCGCGGAACATTAATGCGGGAATTTTATTTATCGCCAAAACTTATCCCGGAGAAAAGATGGGAAATGATCGCAAGGGGATTGCGATGGGCGAAAAGTTTGGACGATTGTATGGCTAATTCGCATTTCATTCTTGGTAATCCAATGAAAGGAGAGTTCTTCGGTTATATGGGCAGTTGCGGAAATAAATCTTATGTAAGTTTAAGAAATCCGACTTTTTCCGATACAAATATTTCATTAAGAATTATGGGGATGACGAACAAGATTTATGAAGTTGTTTATCCGTATCATAAGATTTTGCAGGATAATGAGATCGATGATTTCACTATCCCGGCAAACAGTGTTTTTCAGGTTATGAACTATTCAGAAGACAAAACAAAAATCCCGGTGATCAAAGGTGTTCGCGCGGAATTAGTTAAGAGTGAAAAAGGAGTGACGGAATATGAAGTTTCGGTTTCACACGGTACGAGAATTTTTACAGTCAGCTCTCCTGTAAATATAAAATCTATTTCCGGTGAAGGGATTTTAAGCGAAAAAATTAATGCTGAAAAATGGAAAGTTACAATTCCTGACCCGGTGTCAGCAAAAAAACCGGCTGTAAAGATTTTGTCTTCCAAACTGACCGATGCGGGTGTTTTCATTTGTACGGCAGTAGTTCCTAAAGAAGTAAACGCTAAAATTATTATGATTATTAACGGTGCTGAAAAAGCAGCGCCTTTGACATCTATTAATGGCAGCGGAACAGCAAATTCTACACTGGTTGGGGACGGGTGGAGACAGATTGAAGTCAATTGTCTTACCGGAACAAATGAAATCAGAATTGGAGTTCAGGGAATTGAAAAAACAGTTACCGATGTTCCTGTTCAGGTTTTTCTCAGTAGTGACTCAAAGTTAAGAACTCATTTAGTAAAGATTGAACATGAAGCGTTGTCACCGGTAAATATTTATGACAAGCCGTTTCCTGTGATGCAGAAATCATCTAAACAAAGTAGGAAAATAGTTGAGGAGAAAGTTGCTCTGAGCACCGCAAGTTCTTTGCTTAGAGGTTATCGCGCGCTGAAATCCGAACAACTTGGTAAAATAACAAACGCGTTTTTAAAACTTAAACGATTTGATGTTAATGGCGGAAAATATGCTGAGAAAAAAATCTTTATAAATGGGAAATATATCGGTATAATTCCACCTAATCCACCTCCGCTTTCAGAATGGCAAGAATGTGAGGTGGAAATCCCGACTGAAGTATTAAAGGAATTAAAACTTGACAATAAAATTACATTGAAAGATAAAACGGGAGATGCGTATAAGATTCGTGATTTGCAAATCGGTGTTGTGTTGAAAAACGGAAAAAAAGTCTTCACAGCTGTTAATCCGCTGATTTACAGCACAAGCCTTGAATGGGAACTCGGTGAAGGAGAGAAATTGGCGCGAGACGGTTCATCAGTAACAATTTTATCATTTTAAAAATATAGAAAGTTCATTAATTTATTATTAAAAACGGCGAAACGATGAAAATAACAATTTTAGTATTGCTTTTATTTGGTATAGTTGGTTGCATAACAACAAGAAATGTTGACAGCAATCAACAAAAAATGTTGGTTGGGAATCTAATCAAAAATGGAAATTTTGTTGATGAGAAAAAATGTTGGAGTCCGTGGCAGTATGCAAATACATACAGTAATCTTGTTAAAGTGGTTACTTATGAAGGTAAAAATGGCAAATACAAAGTTTTACGAATAGAAAATCCGCACGCTAAATTGATAGGACTTAATCAGACGGTAAAAGTTGAAGCCGGTAAAATATATAAATTGTCCGCGGCTGCACGCTCAACTGTAACAAACAGTTCAGCTATAATTTTTGGTGCACGAGTCGGAATAAGACTTCCTCATCAGCGAGAACGCCAGGTAATATGGATGACAGAATTTAATGACTGGTGGAAGAAAAAACGTATAATTACAAATGAATTCACAGGTACTGCAGTGGTTTATATAGATATGGGATACGGAAGCGCAATAAGTACAGGTGAGTTCGCAGATGTAAGATTGGAAATGGTTAATAGTTATTAGTTA
>JAOZSF010000271.1:1727-3831 GCA_029939815.1 bacterium | reverse complement strand
TAACGGATAACGGATAACGGATAACGCGCCCGTAGCTCAATTGGATAGAGCGTTGGCCTCCGGAGCCAAAGGTTGAGGGTTCGAACCCCCCCGGGCGTACCATTTATTATTTAACGATTTAAAGATTAAAAATAACCTTGCAACTTTGTAACCTTACAACCTTGCAACCATATAAAGAGTTATGAAAACTTATTTAAGATTTTTAAAGAACGCGCTTAATTATAAAGGCCGGCTTGTCATTGGAGTAATTGGCATTATAGGTGTGAATATATTTAATTTTGCATCTATTGGCGCAATTATTCCTCTTGTTGATAAAGTTATTAACAAAAAGCAAATTAAACTGCCTGACTCGTTTTATGAAATACTACCGGTCTCTATTACAAGCCATGTTGATGTTTTTGTAGATAAAGTAAATTCTATTCCGCCTAAAAATCTGTTTATTGACCTCGCTATTTTCCTTTTTATAGGTATTTTACTGAAAAGCTTTTTCGGGTATATTATGAAAGTATCAATGGAATCTGTCGCCCAAAATATTATGCGCGATTTCACTACAAAAATGTACTCCCATATCCAGGAACTGCCGGTTGAATATTTCGATAAAATGAGAACAGGAGAACTGATAAGTCGGCTCACTAATGACGTTAATCTTGTTCAGGCATCTCTATCGGCACGGTTTACAGACAACATTGCACAGGTGACACAGATTCCCGGTCTTATTTTTGCGCTGCTGCTTCTTAATTGGAAAATGGCACTCTTTGCAGGCATTTTTCTGCCGTTGATTCTTGGACCAATTGCTTTAATCGGTAAATATCTTCAGAAATTATCTAAAAAAACACAGGAAAAAATTGCCGATATTACTTCTATCCTTCAGGAAACTATTGCCGGTATCAGAATCGTTCGCGCGTTTAATATGGAAAAATATGAAACCGAGAGATTTTATTATCAGGCAACTAAATACTGTAAACTCAGAATTAAAGCTATTGTAAGATCAGCTCTCGTCTCACCCCTTACGGAAATTGTTGGTGTGACATGTCTGATTGTTGTGGCAAGTATGCTTCTTATGCCCGTCATTGAAGGAAACGAGAATACGGGAAATGTTGTCGCTTTCGTTGGAGCACTCCTTATTATGATTAAGCCGCTCCGCTGTATAGGAAAAATTAATAATATTATCAGACGGTCAATGGCGGCTATCATAAGAATATACGCCTTGTTGGATACTGAACCGAGTATTAAAGAAATTCCGGGCGCTGTTGAAGTTGAACCTGTGCGCAATGAAATAAGATTCAACAAAGTTTATTTTCATTACGATATTAATGAACCGCCGGTTATTGATAATTTATCTTTTAGCATTAAATCAGGTGAAATGGTGGCGGTTGTCGGACCGAGCGGTGCCGGAAAAACCACGCTCATAAATCTTATTCCGCGCTTCTATGAAGTTACCGGCGGTGAAATTACCATTGACGGTGAAGATATCCGTGATATGACTTTTGAATCCCTCAGAAGACAAATCGGTATTGTTACTCAGGAAACGTTCCTCTTTAATGATTCCGTTAAAAATAACATCGCTTACGGAAGATCTGATATTCCTATGGAGCAAATCGTTGAAGCGGCTAAAGCGGCTAACGCGCACGACTTTGTAAATGACATGCCGGATGGTTACGATACCATTATTGGTGAAAGGGGAGTCAGACTTTCCGGCGGACAGCGACAGCGCCTTGCTATCGCACGCGCGATTCTAAAAAATCCGAATATTCTTATTTTTGATGAAGCCACTTCGGCTCTTGATACAGAAAGTGAAAAACTTGTTCAGGAGGCGATTGACCGTCTTGTTGAAAACCGCACAGTTTTCGCGATTGCGCACCGGCTTTCAACTATTCAGCATGCTGATAAAATACTTGTTTTAGAAAACGGGAAACTTGTTCAGATGGGTAATCACGAAACTTTATTGAACGATGAAAGTGGCTTATACAGAAAGCTTCATGATATGCAGTTCAGTAATATGAATAATCCGAGGGATGTCACTCTATTTAATGCTATCAAAAATAAATTTCTGAAAAAATAATAATCCAATAATCTAAAATAAAATCCCCCTCAATCCCCCTTT
>JAOZSF010000271.1:0-1627 GCA_029939815.1 bacterium | reverse complement strand
AAAAAGGGGGACTTAATCCATTAATCCATCTAACTATAGAGGTATGATATGAAAACCAAATCAATATTTATTGCTATCATCACTTTATTTGCGTTCTCATCCCTTGCGGATAAACTATACGATTATAGTGAGCAGCTTAACAATGAATTTACGACTGCGAAAACTACAAAACTTATCAAAATTACTGCTGTACCCCGGCTTATAGAAAGAGACTTTGCGAAATTTCTTATCGATGCTTTTGAAAAGAAAGAGACCAGAAAAGAAATTATCGCCAAGTGGCGGCCAATTCAGAAAAAAATGTTGAATGAGGGATTTGTTTTTGAAATTGAATTAGAACTCTTAAATAAAAATCTTGATTCGGGAATAGAGGTTAATCTGGTTGGTGATATAGCAAATAAATTCACGCTTAAAAATAATCTTGGTGAGCATGCAATCATGTATAAATTCACGGGACAAAAAAATACGTCTTTGAATTTTATGAATCCTAAAATGAAATTACTATGCTTTTTTAATACGCAAACCGAAAAAGGAAATCCGCTTATTAAAAAAGGAGTTACTTCGCTTACAATCAATATTGATAAACTTGCGGAAAATGTTCCCGAAATAGCTTTGAAATGGTCGGTTCCTCTTAATTATTACAATGTGAGAAGACCGGCTGAAATGAAGGCGATGTTTGGACCGCGACCTCTCAGAACAATCAGGGTTTACAAAAAACAGGTCTATCATAAAAGTAAATCATCGGCAATTCCTCATATCAAAAGAATAAAAAGAAAAGAAGAAACCGGTGACGAGTAAACTTGAGATCTGAAACCTTTCCGGATTTGCCGGAATCCGCACACAAAAGAACTGTAGCCGACCTCGTTGAGGTCGGGAAAAATCCGCAGCCAGCGGCAGCGGCTACAACCTGAAACCCTCAAATCAAATGAATATAGCAAGAAAAATTCAGCACACCCTCCTTAAAATTACCGCAACTGCTGATAATATAAAATCACTTTGCGAGGAAGCTAAAAAATATGACTTTCAGTCAGTTTGCGTTCAACCTATGTGGGCGGAACTTGCTGTTAGCGAACTCAAAGACTCAAATACAGTCGTTTGCGCCGTTGCTGATTTTCCACACGGAGCGTGCGGGTTGAAAGCTAAAGCGGCTGAAGTTGCCGACCTAGTTTCCAAAGGAGTTGAAGAAATTGATGTCGTCTGTAAAATCGGTTATCTGCGCTCAGGTATGTTTGACGAATTCCGTGATGATCTTTCCGTGGTAGTTAAAGCCGCAAACGGTAAAATCACAAAAGTTATTCTTGAAACCTCTATTTTAACTGATGAAGAATTGCAAAAAGCGGTTGAACTTTCAATCGAAGCCGGAATGGATTATATAAAAACCGCTTCGGGATTTAACGGTCCGGGGGCAACTGTTCCGATTATAAAAAGAATGTACGAGCTCGCCGCGGGAAGAATAAAAGTTAAAGCCGCAGGCGGAATTCGCTGCTGGGACGATGCTGTCGCAATGGTGGAAGCAGGAGCTGACGTTCTTGGTGCGAGTTCCGGAGTCGCGATAATCACCGGCGCAAAAAGCGGGGACAGTTATTAGTTAATAATTTCTTAACCACATAAGAAACATAAGAACCACATA
>JAOZSF010000270.1 GCA_029939815.1 bacterium | reverse complement strand
ATAACGGATAACTAACATGGCAGTAACATTAAAAGAAGTTGCGAAAAAAGCCGGAGTGCACCCCTCGGTGGTTTCCCGCATTTTAAATAATAAAGCTGATAACTATAATATTTCCGAAAAGCGAAGAAATGAAATACGACAGGCAGCAGTTGACTTAGGTTATGTGCCAAATATTTCCGCGCGAATAATTCAAGAGGGGAGTTTCGGTTGCGTGGCGATGCTGTTGAGCAGCGATTCAGGAAAAAGTTACCTGCCAAGTCATTTACTGGAAAGCATCCATGATGAACTGGAAAAAAACGACAAACATCTTTTGTTAACAAAACTTCCCGATGCTTATTCCGATGACCGTTCACAAATACCTAAAGTATTGCAGACATTGATGGCTGACGGGTTAATAATTGACTATACGCATCAGGTTTCCGAAGAAATCATTTATCAAATAGAAAACTATACGCTGCCGGCAGTTTGGATAAATATTAAACGTGAAAGAAACAGTATATATCCCAATAATATTGAAGCCGGAAAAATCGCTGTAAAAAAATTAGTTGAAACAGGTCGAAAGAAAATCGCTTATGTTACTGAGATAACTTATTTCGCAGGAGATTACCTTCAATTTCATTTTAGCGTTGCAGACAGATATGCCGGATATGAAGCCGAAATGAAAAAAGCAGGTTTAAAATCAAGAAATATTAATAATAATAATAAACTTCTTACGCGAGAAAAACAAGTGGAGTATTTTACAAAAATTTTTATGAAGCCTGACCGACCGGACGCTCTTGTTCTTTATTGGTCATCTCTTGCTGCACCGATAATTCAAGCTGCGCGAAACGCGAAATTACATATTCCCGAAGATTTAGCCATTATAACTTTTTCAAGTTATTTGTCACAGAATACCGGATTGACAATTAACGCATTGGTAGAACCTGAAATTGAAATGGGAGTAAAAGCGGTAAAAATGCTTAGTCAAAAAATGAAGAATCCCGGTAAGAATTTTAAATCGCAGGCTGTGGACTTTTCTTATTTGGAATGCGGGAGTGTGGGATAGTTAATAGTTGGCTCTGTGTAATAATGAGTGGGTAAAATCGTCTAAAAAGAGTTTGTATTTATGTAATCGAATAATTATCTTTTCCGAGAATAATTCTTAAATAATAGAAAATAAATGATAAATAATAAATAATAAATAGAAACGGGTTCGGGAACTACATGTGTTATTTTTATGCTCGCATAATGTTTTACAGGGCTGACGATTATTTCAAGTTGATTGGTGCCGGTAGGTAAAATTGTAACAGTCGGGAGAATATTTGCAGGAGAAAAAACAACCGCGTCAAGTGATCCACGCATCCTTTTCGGTAGATTTATTGTGAATTTCAACTCTGGCGTATAGGTAATCACATCGGTATCAAGGTCAAGATTGTAGTTCACTATATCAACGAACAGATTTGAAGTTGACCGGTCTTTGAAGACCGTTAAACCGACAGAATTTGTAACGCCCGCGCCGGGAATCAAAACAGTCAATTCGCGATTATTGTCCAGGATTTTGTTCATCGCGTTGGAAAAATTGGTCAAAAGATTTTCGCGAGAAGAAATGGGATTAGCTTTAAAAAATTCCATGCCGATGTTGTTTTTTATATAAAGGACTTTTCCGTTTCCGACTGTTCGGAAATTCTCATCCGGCGCGGAAGAAATATTGGAAACGCCGGTAAGATTTTTTAAAGAATATCCTGATGAATTAACTTTAAAAATATCATTCTCACCAAGACGGTTTCCGCTGACGCCGGTAACAATTAAACGCCCGCCGTTTGTAACCCACGGGTATAAAATTTGATTAGCGTCGTTTTCCGTAAAAACTTCTGATTCAGGAATAATAAAAACTTTTAAATTCGTTAGAGTGGCGGCAACTAATTTCCATTCGGGTAAAAATTTATATTGATATTGAAGCTCGCCAAGCGCGGTCGCCCAGCCCCAGAGCGCGAACTGATGAGATTGATTGTCGAAATTTATGAGTCCGCCGGGAAGAATTTGATTTAAAATTGATGAGGAAGAATAATAAATTCCAATATCTTCAAAAGGTACGCGCGCGCCGAAATTTGTTTCAACATGGGCAACAAAATTAAAAAAATCGGCATTCACATTCGCGGCGCCAAACACTTTATTGTTGCCCGGATGAAACATCGGCAAAGTGTGATTCGCGAGCATTTCGTAATACAACGTTTGGCATAAATTGGTGTTAAAAGTATAACTTTCATAGTCGTCATTATAAAACCAAACATTTACGAAGCGGCTTTTAGCGTGCTCACGCGCGAGCTTGTATGGCGGCGCCATTCTCCCTTCAGGCGGGAGAGTAAAGCCGCGCGAGCCGCTGCTCAAGTTTCTGCCGGCAGAGATTTCCGTGCTGACCATATCGAGCGAGCCGCGTGGCCAGCCGAGACTGAAAAGAGGAATATCGTTTCCCATAACGAGAAAATCGTTTTTGCCGGCGAGACGCGCGGCATAATGCGCGGCATCGTAATAATTTGAAAGAGCGGCAGTTCCGGTCTGCCGTTTGAATATGGAATAAGCGTTCCAGATATCTTCATTTTGCCAGCGCGCGTCTTGCCACGCGGCGTGATTTAAGGAAAAGCCGTCCCAGCCCCAACTTGTTGCGATAGATTTTAATTTATTGCGAATATCGAAAGTTGACACATCGGAAACCCCCATAGCCGACAGTTCCGCCGGAGTGAAATTATTTGAAAGATAATTTCTGAAGAGCGCTACCGACCAATCGCCGAATGCGCGTTCGACCGGCCTGTTGCCGAAGCTGTCCCAAGGTCCGAAATTATCCGACCACATACCGTCCATATTCATATCCGCGGCGTAATGAGTTGAAGCGAGAGTGAAGTCCGGGAATTGTGGGCAAGCAGAATCTTTTCCGAAAATGATTAGTGTCGCCCATTTGCCCGTTTCCGGAATATAGACAGCGCCGTTAGTATTTGGCGGATCAGAATAATAATAAGTTAGAAATTCATTTCCCAAAATGTCTTTTGAAGTTGACGCGTTATAAGAGGAGTTGTTTCGCGGGTCGGCGGGATTTCCGAAATAACCTGTGGCGGTATTTCCGTTCGGATATGTCATTATCGGTCCATTGTAAGTTGGATGAGTTCTTGTCCATGGTTTAGCGAAAGACTCGTCATCCCAGAAATTTTTCATACCTATCCAGACAATTTCTCCTCCTGAATAATTTTGCCAGTTCCAGTGGTGGCAGTGTATCGTATTGTAGTTTGTGCTTTGGCTCGGATTGTCCAGCTCGGCGATAAAACAGTATGAATCTCCGAATGTTTCGAAATAGCCGATGCTCTTTAAACCCGCATTATGAAAATCTTCCGTTCGACTTGGAACTTCAGTAACCTTTTGACCGTAAAGCGCCCAGCCCGGGTCTTGCTGCGCGCCGTTCATTCCGGCGTTCGCGTGATGGTCAAGTGCAGTTTGGCGCGAAATAGTTTCGACAATTCGCGGGAAATTATTCCACCATTTTTGATTTGCGGAAGCGGAAGAATTATCAACGGCAGTAACGATTGTTTTTGAAGAATCAAAAATTCGTGATATAGTTCCGCTGCCGCCAAATGCGGTAATATGTCCTGAAGCGACGAGTGAATCAATTAAAGAAGTAACATCGCCGTCAATAACAAATTTTCCGTTTTCGATATTAATCACGGAGTTTGTCGTGTCGAGACAATCGACATTTTTTGTCGATAGCAATCCACCAAAAATGTTGATTGAACCGCTGCCGCCCGCATAGATTGAATTTGTGTAAGTTCCAAATGACAGACTTTCCGTTTCGATTTTTCCGGAAAAAATGTCAATGGAGCC
>JAOZSF010000013.1:8869-14280 GCA_029939815.1 bacterium | reverse complement strand
ACTATTGTTCATTATTCTCTTGAAATAACGAGATGAAAAAAGCACGAATCCGGTTAGTGAAAAAATAAAAATACCGGGTTCGGGAATAATTGTAAACGGATTACTAAAAAATATTTTGCTGTTAGTTAGTGAACAACTGTCAACAGCTTCAAATCGTAAATAGTAATTCCCGTCCGGGAGCGAAGCCGGTACATACCAGGATGTTTGTCCGAGAATATTAGAAATACTATGTGCGATTATAGCTACTTCGTTTGACGAATTATCAACCACGGTAATATATGTAAAAATCACATTCGTGCCGTCAAAGTCATCTGTAACATCACTAACCCGCCAAATTATATTTGTATATGAGGATTCCAGAAATTCACTCCCGGCAATTGGCTGTATAATAGTGTCATCAGCAAATTGCGGTGGAGTAGAAAAAATCATTCCTGTGCCGCCATAAACAACATAAGATTCTCCGGCAGCTCCAATTCCATACGGGTCAGCGTAAGGAGCACCGATAATTATGTCATTCATTCCGTCACCGTTCATATCTCCCGCGCCGCTTACGGAATACCCGCTGTTATCTTGACTATCAATACCGTTAAACTGTACCCCGCTTAAGCCATCAAGAGAAGATAGTTGAAATTCAACAGGAAAGGCATTAGTTTGACCATAAACCAAATAAGTAGCGCCCACGCCGCCGTATTTGTTGCATTTTACGGCATTAAAAGCACCGATAAGAATATCATCAATATTATCCCCGTTTGCGTCACCGGCATCACTTACTGAATATCCGCTATAACTTGCGCTTCCGAAGCCGTTAATTCTAAAGCCGTTAATTCCGTCAAGCGAAGAAAGTTCGAACATTGCCGGAAAGTCGTTTGTTTTGCCGTAAACCACATAAGATTCTCCGGGAGAAAAGTTTAGTCCCGGAGCTCCGATAATAAAATCATCTATTCCATCACTGTTTATATCACCTGCCCCGCTGACAGAGTAACCGGATCTATCGCTTGAATCAATGCCGTTAAGTTGAAAGCCGTTTGCGCCGTTAAGGTCAGAAAGAAGAATTCGCCAGTTAAAATTATTGGTTTGGCCAAAAATTACATAAGATTTTCCTGCCTGAATTTTGTCATCGGGAGCAGCCTGATAAGCGCCTATAATTACGTCATCGGCACCATCATTGTTTATATCTCCCGCACCGCTGACAGACCAACCGCTATAGGCGCCGTTTTCAGTTCCTGCAATTCGGAAACCGTTAGTGCCGTTAAGTGAAGAGAGTTCAAAAGTTTTAGAAAAGCCGGTTGCCTTGCCGTAAACCACGTAAGATTCTCCGGCACCTAAAGAGATATTATAAGCGCCGATGATAACATCGTCTATACCGTCATTATTTACATCACCCGCATCGCTAACTGAATATCCGCACAGTCCCAAATCACTAATACCGTTAATTTGAAACCCGTTAGTGCCGTTAAGCGAAGAGAGTTCAAAATCAGCAGGGAATCCGTTTGTGTTACCAAAAATAATATAAGATTCTCCCGCCTGACTTTTTCCCCAGGGGTCAGCATTAGGAGCACCAATTATTATATCATCTATGCCGTCATTATTTATATCGCCCGCACCGCTTACTGAAAGGCCGCATGAATCACTTTTATTGATGCCGACAATTTTAAATCCGGTAGTTCCATTAAGGTCGGAAACATCAATTACGGTTGAGAAACCATTACTCTGCCCGTAAATCACATAAGATTCTCCTTTTCGTTCTGAGCTAACATAAGCGGCATACGCGCCTATAATAACATCGTCCAAACCATCTCCATTCACATCTCCCGCGCAGCTCACAGCTGCCCCGCTTAGTCCGTTTGTGCCGTTAAATTGAAATCCGTTAGTACCGTTAAGAGTTGACAATTCCACCATTGCTTTTTCAGCGAAAGAATTTTCAGTATTAATCAGAAAAAGCAGAGAAATTATTCCGGTTATTATGTATCGTAATATTATTGTTAAAGATGAAAAATTCATTATTAACCTTCTCATAGAAAATTATTAAAATTTAGATTTAGATATAAAAGTTTATCACAAGAATTATATTTTGTCAAGGTGTATAAAGCATGTTCTAATTAATTAACCGATAATTTATTGTTTATCAAATGATTAACCGGAAAATAGATTATTAATTAAATAGTTATTGCCTTTAGGCGACTTTTATGTTATAATTCGTAACGTTACGAAAAATAAAAACCTTTTTGTGAAATTGCTTGAAGTTGACAGAAACAAAGCTGCCGGAGCTAAACAATACAAACAAAACTCCAAAAGAATGATATATTGGTACAGCCGATATACAATTGCAAAAAGGACGTTTATATGATAAAATGAAATTAACCATTAAATACCGTTCCTTACATAACTCTAATGGAAAAAGTAAAACAATATCTCATTCCTGTATTGATAATCATTATGGCAATCGCCCTTGCTGTAACGATGTTCTCAACATTAATTTATCAATATAAACGCAGTCGAGAGGATTTGGTTGAACTATCATCTCAACAGGCAGGTACTGTACTCCATACGGTCATAGTAGGCATTCAAACGACAGCCGGTATTCGCAAGAGATTGCATAGCGAGAAGGTTGAAACAAATATAATAGAAAAAGTGCTTCAGGAATATGGAACAGGAGCACTAATACAGAAATTTAAAAAACCGGATTCGATTTATTATATTGCCTGTCAGGATGAAAAACAAATAATAGCAGCGACAAAAGGAATTAGTGAATTAAGCAGTATCTGGTCGGATATTTTTTTAAGTGAAGCGTTCAGTAAAGAAAAAAGGGCTCATAGAATTTTACCGGGAGAAAAATATTGCTTTGAAACCGTTTGCCCGTTTAGAGTCAGCGGTAAAAAATATCTTCTGAGAATCTGTTTTAAAATTAGTTCAATTCAGCGGTTAGAATTACATCTTATGCGCCGACTTGTACTTCAAGGTGCAGTCTTTGTCTTCATAATATTAATAATTGTCCTGTACTTTATAAATATTCACAGCAACAGGCTACTTGCCCGCGAACATGATAACATGATGGTTGAAGTAGAAAGAATTCAACAGCAATTGCGGCAGCAGGAACGAACGGCCGCCATGGGTCAACTTGCAGCCGGAGTTGCTCATGAAATTAGGAATCCGTTAAACGCGATACAAATTCTTACCCAGAGGATAGAGAGAGAAATACAGCCGGAAGAAAGGGACAGAGAAAAATTCATACAATTTACGCGTGTTATCCGTGAAGAAATAAAAAGGTTAAATGAAATAGTCAAACAGTTTCTTAATTTTACCTCGATTAAACAACCGGACTTTAAAAAATGCAATCCGTTAGATATTGCAAAAGATATTGTTTTACTTGAAAATGGAGTTGCACACCAAAAAGATATAAATATAAAATTAAAAATAAATAAAAAACCTGTTTTCATAAAAGCGGATAGCTATCTTTTAAAACAGGCATTAGTGAATGTAATTAAAAATGCGATTGAGGCAACACCGGAATACGGTAAAATAATAGTTTCCATTTCCCAAAATAATAAAACAACAGATTTTATTATTGAAGATAACGGCATCGGTATGAATGAAGAAGAGCGTGAAAAAGCATTTAATTTGTACTTTTCAACAAAAAATCACGGAACAGGACTTGGACTTGCTATTACAAGAAGAATCGTTGATCAGCATAATGGTGAAATAATAATCCAACCGAGGAAATCGAACGGAACAATTATTATAATCAGGATTCCAAACAGGAGAGAAAATGAATTTATTGGTAATTGATGATGAAAAAATCCAACGAGACTCTTTAACAGGATTTCTGGAACATATAGGCCATAATGTTATTTCAGCAGAAACGGGCCAAAAAGGATTGGAGATGCTTGAAAAATCAAGCATCCATGTCGTTATTTCAGATTTTAGAATGCCGGGACTGGATGGACTTAAAGTCGTGGAAGAAGTAAAAAAAATAAACCCCGCTATACTCGTAATCTTAATTACTGCTTTCGGAGATGTTGAACTCGCGGTAAATGTAATGAAAGCCGGAGCTTATGACTTCTTGACAAAACCAATTGATCTCGACCAGCTTGAAGTAATTCTAAGTCGTGCTGAAGAACAATTTTATATGTCGGAAGAAAATAAAATGTTTAGAGAAAAACTTCACCAAAACGCCTCTTTTAATGATATCGTTTCGGCAAGCTCACAGATGGAAAATGTGCTGAACCTTTGCGCTCGGGTCGCTTCAGGAACAAGCAGCGTTTTAATTATCGGCGAAACCGGTGTCGGAAAAGAATTAATAGCTCGAGCGGTACATTTCGCGAGTCCAAGAAAAAACAAACCGTTTATTGCGGTAAATTGTTCCGCACTAAATGAACATCTTTTGGAAAGTGAACTTTTCGGACATGAAAAAGGAGCTTTTACAGGTGCAGTTAACGCGCATGCGGGGCGATTTGAAGTTGCACATGGTGGAACATTGTTTTTTGATGAAATCGGTGATATGCCTTTAAGTGTTCAGGTAAAACTTCTGCGCGCTTTGCAGGAACACGTCATCGAGCGTGTGGGCAGCACTCAACTAATAAATGTTGATGTACGTGTTATCACGGCAACGCATCGGAATCTTGAAGATTTAATTGAGGAAAACAAATTCCGCAGAGATCTATTTTACAGAATTAATGTTGTGCCAATTCATATTCCGCCTTTACGCGAAAGAAGAGAAGATATTCTTGTGCTTGCCGAAGCGTTCCTCGAAAAATATTCTAAAGAAAATCACAGGGAAGTTAAAGGATTCAACACAGACGCTATCGAATTATTAATGAGATATAATTACCCCGGAAATGTAAGAGAACTTGAAAACGCCGTAGAAAGAGCCGTTTTACTCACACGCTCAGAATATATTGAACCGAAAGACTTACCAGATTCAATATTAAATTCAATCAGCAATTTTTCAGGAGATTTTATTACTTTACCGGTTAACGGTAAAATGCCGGAAATGGTTGAACAGTTGGAAAGGCAAATGCTTCTCAGCGCTTTGGAAAAATTTAATGGTAATCAATCCCGCGCCGCTAATAAATTGGGAATTTCCGAAAAAAGCGTACGCGACAGGATGAAAAAATGGAATATTCCGACATCCAGAAAAAATAAAGGCAATCATCTTTAATTTAATAATAAAATGACTGAAATTAAAACTCAAATTAGCGGAATAGCACTCGTTGCCGTTTTAGCAATTCTTGTTGTTCTTGCTATTCTATCAGCTACATTTGCGACACTGATGTCAATTGAACGCAAGTCCGCAGATACAAATGTATCGAAAGTACAGTCAGATCTATGTGCTGAAGCGGGTTTGCAGCATGCTCTTAGTGTTCTGCGAACAGATTATTTTCAACAGCCTGCCTGGGACGATTTTACAGAAA
>JAOZSF010000013.1:7417-8769 GCA_029939815.1 bacterium | reverse complement strand
GATAAACCGATCAGTTTGAAAAACTGGAAAGTTATCATTAATACAGGCTCTTATGCTGACCAGGTGGGATTGATTGAAAAAGCCACACATTACAGCATGGCACGGCACAGTTTTTATGACGACCCAAATCCGGCAATTCAGCCAAACGGTTATTTTTATCTTACTAACAACCGTCAAATTTTTGATACTGAATACGGTACTCCAAAAAACGGAACATGGGGAACTTCCGCACAGGAAAAATATCCGTGCTTTGAACTCCCGGACGTTTTATGGGGAGTTAGATATGAAATTACGGCCGTAAAAAATAATAACAGACTGGTATTGAAAGATGCCCAATGGAAAAATGACCAAATGAAATATGAAATGGCTGAAATCCAAAGCCCCCGTTCATATTCAGATAGAAACGGACCGACAGGAATCCGCAAATCGGTGTATAAAAGCGGTCGTAACTGGATTGAGGCACAATCTTTTATTAATTGGAATTTAGACGGAGTAAAAGCCGGCGACAGTGTTTTAATTGTCGGGATGCCGCGTGAAGGAGGTTTTCTCTCAATGACACTTCGGAACGAATATAACCAAATTGTATCGAGAACTGTTGAATACGGCTCCACAAAACCGAGCGAAATGGATTACTCAACTGAAAAATATGACCCTACTCATTATACATGGGTAAAATCAGCTAAACCAACTTTCGGCGGAACTGAAGCAAAAGCGCATAACCACTCGTTTCCTAAAAGAAAGATGGTGAAAGCACATATTAAAAATAATCCGTTCAGCACTGTCGGCGAAATTCAACTCGTAAGAAAATCCGAGGATTGGGAAAATATCGGAACTAAATCTAAAGGCGAAGCAAGTACACGCGCGTTAAAAGCGATTGCAAAATTTTTTACTACTGCGGGGATAAGACTTGATCCCGAAGAAAAAGAAGTTCATATTAACGGGTGGAAACCCGCGTTCGGCACTGTTGTTTCTCATAAAGGCAACCGGATAACCTGCTCAAATGTTAAATGGGAACCGGGAATTTGGAAAAATCATACTCTGCGTATGAACTCCGGAAAATACAAAGGCGAAAAATTCCCGATTATTAACAGTACAGCAAAAAGTATCACCGTAGACGGTTATTCAGTTCCATCCGGCAAACAATTATCAGTTAATAAAGGTGATAAATTTTCTATAGGTCCAGGTTATGCCACTCCTTTATTTTATACTCGTAAAGAAAATGAAGGTGGTGTTTGGGAATGGAAAAATAAAGGATTGGAAAAAGTCGATTACGGATTATATATTTATGGATTAAACGATTCTATCGATACAACAGAATTCCTTGAAGAAAATAATAATGTGGAATTAGATGT
>JAOZSF010000013.1:5445-7317 GCA_029939815.1 bacterium | reverse complement strand
AGATGTACTCGATGTTAATGGAATAACTCCTGAAATTTTCGGTAAAATTTGCAGCTTAATTACTACACGAAGTGATCAATTCAGAATTTTGGTTGTTGCCGAATCAATAAATGATAAAAATAATAACGGCGAATTTAATTTAGCCGAAGGTGACAAAATCCTTTCAAAATCTAAAATCGAACGGGTTATTGACAGATCAACATTATTTAAATAATACATATTCTACAAAAACCAATCAACCAACAAAAATGAATCTAAAACTAAAAATATTATGCTTTTGGATTACTCTTATTACTTTATCTAATGCTACTGCCAACCGGCACACAATTAACCCCACCGGAAGCTGCCGTACGAGTTGGCAAAGCAATAGAAAAAGTTCGTGATTTAGATAAATCAAACAGACCGTGGGAAAACAGTCTTGGCGGTCAGGGAAAAGCAACCGACTGTTTTGAAAGTCACCCTTACAGATTTATTGACCCTAAATTCAAATTAAGTGATTTTTAAGGGAAGACTAATTACTAAACCTCTCAATTCTCACAAGTCTTGCAGTCCTTGCTGTTTTTGCGGTTTTTTTTGTATAATATAATTAATACAAAAAATATTTACAAAAATGAACTTTACAAAATTAATAATAAAAGAAGTATTACATAGAAAACTTAACTTCTGCTTGAGTTTAACTTCGGTCGCTATTGCCGTAACATGCGTAATCGGCTCCTCTGTTTTTCTGCGTTCTCACGAACTTAATACAAAAAAAATCATAAAGCAAAAAGAAATCAATACAAAGGAAAGAGTAAAAAAACTCGAAGATGATTATAGAAAAATTACAAAAAATATGGGGTTCAATATTCTCATTATCCCAAAAGAACAAAACCTTAATGATTTCTATGCAGACGATTTCGCTTCAAAATATATGCCCGAAAATTATGTCCACATTCTCGCTAATTCTAAAATCGTTACTATTCGTCACTTATTACCAAGCCTTCAGCAAAAACTTAAATGGCCCGAAAAAAAACGAACAATTATTCTTATCGGTACCCGCGGGGAAGTGCCAAACGCTTATAAATCACCGTTAAAACCATTAAAACAACCCGTAAATCCCGGCGAAATCTTTCTCGGTTATGAACTGCATAACAGTTTAAATATCTCAACAGGAGATTATGTAACGCTGCTCGGTAAAAAATTTCTGGTCGCAAAAAATTACGACGAACGCGGAAACAAAGACGATATTACCGCTTGGATAAACCTTCAAAATGCGCAGCAGCTTCTTGATAAAGAAAATAAAATTAACGCGATACTCGCCCTCGAATGCAGTTGTGCGTGGGCTGACCTTGCTAAAGTTCGTAAAGAAATTTCCGCAATATTACCGGATACAAAAGTTCTTGAATCACAGTCAAAAGCTCTCGCAAGAGCCGAAACAAGAAATCGTGCAGCAAAAGAAGCTTTTGCAGCCCTTGACGCTGAAAAAAAACATCGAACGAATATCCTCAATGAACAAAAAAAATTGGTTATGTCGTTTATTCCGGCCGTTATTCTTGCCGCGATAGCCTGGGTCGCTGTCCTTGCATTCGGAAACGCGCGCGACAGGAAATACGAAATTGGTGTTTTACGTTCTCTTGGTGTTAAATCAAAAAATATTCTTTTTCTTTTTCTTGCTAAAGCCGCTGTTATGGGGCTTGCAGGCGCTTTAATAGGTCTCGCGGCAGGATGTTTTATAGGACTGCTTTTCGTGGATAATCCCGGCTTTATAAAGCCGGACACAGGAATGCTGATAATTCTTTGCTCAATCTTATTATCAGCATTAACAACTTTAATCCCGGCTGTTTCCGCCGCAAAACAAGACCCTGCTGAAATTTTAAGAAACGAATAATCCAT
>JAOZSF010000013.1:0-5345 GCA_029939815.1 bacterium | reverse complement strand
CTCCACGCCGGCGCCGGTTTACGTGATGCGGCAGATGAACTGATAAAAGTTTTTGAAAAAGAAAATCCGAACATAAAAATTAATGCCAATTATGCCGGAAGCGGAAGATTACTTGGTCAGATTATTACCGGAAATCTCGGAGGATTATTTATGCCGGGGGACGCTTTTTACGTTGATCAGGCAATAAAAAAAGATGTGGCAATTAAAAATACAAAAAATAAAGTTGCTTACTTTGTTCCGGTTATTTTCACTCAAAAAGATAATCCTAAAAATATCCGCCTACTGAAAGACTTAGAAAGAAAAAATATCAGAATCGGGTTAGGCGATGAACGGGCCGCCGCTATCGGTAAACGAACACTCAAGATTTTTGAAAAAAACAAAATTCCTTATGATAAAATAAAAAAACAGGTGGTGGTTAAAACAGCAACCGTTAATGAACTCGGAATCGCGATTGCGGCTAAAACAGTTGATGTCGTAATTTTATGGGATGTCATTGCGCGGCAATTTGCAAAATCCGGTGATATAATTCCCATTCCGTTATCTGAAAACATAATTTCAGAAATTCCAATTGTGTTATTAAAATCAACTGCCGATAAATCCGCTGCACAAAAATTTATCAATTTTTGTATATCGGAAAAAGGTAAAGAAATTCTAAAAGAAAAAGGTTATAATGTAAATTGAAGTTAAAACTTCAATTTAATTAATAAAAATATGAAAACTAAATTATTTTTACTCTTATTATTACTCTTTTTAACTGCATGCAGCAGTAAAAAAAATAATGACAATATTATCGTGCTTTCCGGTGCGTCTATGCGTGCGCCAATGGAAGAAATAAAAAAAATGTATGGAAAAATTTCCGATGATAATATCTTGATAAATTACGGCGGATCAGGCGAACTGTGCGCACAAATTAAACTCTCCGGCGAAGGTGACCTTTTTGTCGCTCATGACCCTTTTGTCCCGTGGGCAGCTGAACAGGGATTGATCGATAAATGGACTACCCTGGGCTATCTTGATACTGTTGTTGTTGTCCCTAAAAATAGTAATATAAATAGTTTTGATGATTTGGCAAAACCGGGAATCAGACTCGGTATCGGCGATACAACTTATTCAACTTCCGGACATGTTGTAAAAAATGCCCTGAAAAACGCACCATTCGGAAATGAAATCATGAGCAATGTCGTTGCTCAGTCGAAAGGGCATCAAACACGCTGTAATTATGTGATTAACGGTGCATTGGATGCCGGAATTGTGTGGAAAGCGGTTGCGAAAACTTTTGATGATAAATTAAAAACAATTCCTATTCCTAAAAAATATATTGATTCAATTACTTCGGCAACATATCAGGAAAGTGATTTAAAGAACATAAAAGTAGCTGTTGGGATAACCGAAAAGTCAAAAAACAATCCCGCGGTTAATAAATTTTACGATTTTATAGCATCAAATAAAAATATTTTCACAAGTTTCGGATATAGACAGTAAATCGGATTCTTGACCTGCGGATGCCGGGTTCCGAATCCGACTTATATAACAAAAATATATTAGACATATTTGGAAGCGTGTCTTACTTTAAAAAATAACATTCGTTTTTAATTAGTGCATTTGTGGCAAATTTTTGTTCAATGAATAATTATACAAAAAAATTCGACCTGATATTAGCAATCCCGCTTTTGCTATATATCGCTGTAATCATTGGGCTGATTCTCAGCGCGGTAGTTAAAATCACTCCGGAAACTATTCTCTCAGTCTTTAATAATTCAGCAATCTGGAATTCCGCGGTAAGGTCTTTTGTTACTTCAATTATAAGCTCGCTTCTCGCAATTCTCGTGGCTGTTCCTGCAGGGTATATTTTATCCCGTAAACGCTTTTTTATGTCTGATTTTTTTGATTCAGTGATTGATTTGCCTATTGTTATGCCTCCGCTTGTTATTGGCCTTTGCATTCTGCTTTTTTTCTCTTCAACCGATATAGGCAGATTTCTCGACAGAGGACTTGTCCAGTGGATCGCTGAATTAACAGGACAAAAAACAAACTCTTCAGGTCTCTTTATATTCAATGTCGGCGGAATTATCGCTGTTCAGTTCGTCGTGGGATGCGCTTTTGCCGTTCGTGTGATAAAATCAGGCTTCGATGAACTCAATTCACAATTCGAAGATGTGGCGATGACGCTTGGAGCAACTCCCTTAAAAACTTTTCTGAAAGTTTCTTTGCCAAATACAATGCCGGCGGTAATTGCTGCAGCTGTAATTACCTGGGCACGGATTTTTGGACTTTTTGGTCCAATTCAACTGCTCTGCGGAACAATGCGTTTTAAAACGGAAATCCTTCCAACAACAATTTATCTTGAATACAGTATCGGGAATTTGAATGGCGCACTTGTTGTCGGTGTATTTATGATTTTAACTTCTATAATCACACTAACAATTTTTAAAAAAATCGGCGGTAAAACCTTGTAACCTTCAAACCTTAAAACCAAACTAAATATTCCTAATGAAATAACGGCTATGCCGATCATCTAAAAGTAAATATAAAATACCTAACTTTGTCATTGAAAATTTCTTGTTGAATATTGAGTGTTTAGTTAATCCATCAATCCATTAATCCATCAATCCATCCATTTATGTCAGGAATCGAAATAAATAATTTATCTTTCAAAATCGGTGATTTCTCAATCACAAATTATTCGCTAGAAATCGGGAAAGGGGAGTATTTTGTCCTAACGGGTGCTAATGGTTCGGGCAAAACAACCCTGATTAAACTTATCGCGGGACTTTATTCTCCATTATCAGGTTCAATTAAAATTAATAATGTTAATGTTGAAAATATACCGCCGTGGGAAAGAAATATCGGTTATCTGCCTCAGGAAGGCCTCCTTTTTCCCAATCAAACCGTGAAAGAAAATATTCAGTTCCCTCTTGAAATGCGCAGTCTGACAAAAAAGAAAATTAATTCCGCTGTCGATGAAATCGTCGATATGCTCGATTTGTCAGAACTTCTAAACAGAAAACCGCAGGGATTAAGCGGAGGAGAAAAACAAAAAGCGTGTTTGGCTCGCGCTTTGGTCTGCAAACCTGATATTCTGCTGCTTGACGAACCTGTAAGCGCAATCGATGAAAAGGCAAAAATTATTTATTGTGAAAAATTAAAAGCACTGCAAAAAAGATTAAATATAACAACTCTACACGTTTCACATAACAGTATCGAAACAAACCTCCTTGCTGACAAAACCGGAATAATGAAATAAATTTTATACTTTGACAATAAATCCCGTTTTAGTTATAATCCCATTATAATCTATAATTTAAAATATCATGCTGACTGTAACAAGAACAATTCATTTTTGCGCCGCTCATCGCTTGTACAACGATTCATGGGATGAATCAAAAAACCGCGATGTTTTTGGTAAATGTTCCAACGAAGGCGGGCACGGACATAATTATACATTGAAAATCAGCGTTACAGGTCCGCTAAACAAAGATAGCGGGATGGTGGTTAATGTTACTGAACTAAGGGACATCCTCCAGCAGGAAATCTTTGATAAACTTGATCACCGCGATTTAGACAGAGAAGTTGATTTCCTTAAAGGCATGGTTTCGACTATGGAAAATATTGTCGTAAAAATCGCGGAAAATCTTGAAAAACCTCTCAGTAATTTAGGGGTTAAACTCGTAAAACTTGAGTTAAACGAAAGTGATAAAAATAGCGTAACTTTGGAGTTATAATTAAAATGAATGATTTAGAATTTTATAGAGATTTTATTAAAAGAATTGGGGATGATCCCGACAGACCGGGACTCGAAAGAACTCCCGAAAGAATGAAAACCGCCTACGAATTCCTGACTTCGGGGTATAAAGCCGATATCGATACAGAACTTAATAACGCCATCTTCGATGAAGATTATGACGAAATGGTCGTTGTTAAAAGTATCGATTTCTTTAGCTTGTGCGAACACCACCTCCTCCCTTTCTTCGGAAAAGTCCATGTCGCTTATCTGCCGAAAGGAAGAGTCGTCGGTTTGAGCAAAATTCCCAGAATCGTTGATGTTTTTTCCAGACGGTTGCAGCTCCAGGAAAGAATGACCGCGCAAATCGCAAAATGTATTCAGGAACATCTTGACCCTATCGGTGTCGGCGTTGTCTGTGAAGCGCGCCACCTTTGTATGTGCATGCGGGGAGTCCAGAAAATCGGAACTTTTACAACGACAAGCGCGATGGAAGGCAGATTTAAAAGCGACGCGCGCACCCGTCAGGAATTTTTGCATCTTATTTCAATGTCGGAAGCTAAATTATTATGAAAAAATTCGCACTTGTAAACCTTCTCTTTTTTCTCTGCTTTTGCTTCAACGGCAACACCGCTCCTGCGGCAAGCGTAAATTCTAACAGCGATAAACCAAATTACATCCGTAATTTTATGGAAGAAACTATCGCTATAATTAAAAAATTCGAGAAAAATGCAAAAAACTTTTCCGCAAATATCAGCATAAGACAAAAAGTGGCCGGAATCACCGACTTCGTAAATCAGGACTGCCGTATCGAATATCAGGCTCCCGGTTATCTGAAAATGATCTCTAAAGGAATGTACCCTTATTCCGTTATTGTCAGTAATCGCCAAGTCTTTACTACAATCGAAGATAAAACTGATGTACGCCCGCTTGAAGTTGACGAAGATATTTTTGAACACTTTCTCGGCATCGGTTATTTCAAAAATATAAAAATGTATGATCTGCGGTTTCGCACCGAAGGCGATTTATATGTTTTAAAGGGAGAAATGCCTATGAAATACTGGGCACCGTTGCAAAAAGATATTATCGCGAATTCTTATAAAACTATTTTTATGGAAATATGGGTTGACCCGATAAAAGGAAGAATTGTGAAATCCCATGTCAAATCCCTCGGCGGAAGAGATATTACATACACTTACCGCGAGCAATGGGTTAATCAAAAAAAGAAACAAAAACATCCCGCTTTGAAATCAAAAAAATAATCTAAAAACAAAAACTCCCCTCCTTGCTAAGGTGGGACTCTGTCCCCGCGTATGCTGGGGGTGGTCGATAGACCGGGATGGTTTTTTCTGTAGCCAGTCTCGTTGAGGTCGGAATTCCCCCGCAACCGGCGGCAATGCGTGTTTCTCGGATGCCGGAATGGTCGGTCCTTCTGTAGCCGACCTCGTTGAGGTCGGACAAATATTCGTAGCCAGGAGCTACAATTTTTGCATTATTTTTACAACGAAAAATTACTAATTTTTTTCTTATATTCTTTAAATTAATTACATTCAACAAAAAATGTCGATTGAAAAACATAAACCGGAAAATTTCTGCTTTAAAAAGTGCGCCCGTGGCGTATTGA
>JAOZSF010000269.1 GCA_029939815.1 bacterium | reverse complement strand
CCTTCAGGAATATAACCGTGCATAAAACCGCCAATAGCGATACCGATTAAAACATAAGGAGTAACACCTTTTAAGATACTGAGAACGTCTTTCCAAATTCCGGGGATTTTTTCAAAGAAAGGTTGTTTTTGGAGAGTAAGATTATTTTGTTCTTTTTCTGCCTTTGCAAGAATTTCTTTTACCCATGGAGTTAAAAATCTTTCCAGTTTAAATCGTTGTAAAATCGCTCCGGAAACCATTCCGAGCAAAATTCCGCTAATAACATAAATAAAGGTTATTTTTATTCCAAAAAGCCCGATAAAAAGCCCGATTGCTACTTCGTTTACTAATGGCGAAGTAACAAGAAAAGCGAAAGTGACTCCAAGCGGAATTCCCCCTTTTACAAACCCGATAAATAGCGGAATGGATGAGCAGGAACAGAAAGGAGTTACGACCCCGAACAGAGAAGCCATTAAATATTCAAAACCATACAATTTTTTGGTGGAAAGAAAATTCCTGACTTTATCTACGGGGAAATAACTGTTTATTATTCCCATAATAAAAATAATAACAGTCAGTAAAAGCAGAATTTTAATACTGTCATAAATAAAAAAATTCAACGCTTCAGCCAAATGACTTTCAGCTGATATTTTTAAAATATCAAATACAAACCAATCAGCAAATTTTTGAATCCAGGTGAACATTTATTATTTTACGATTTAATGATTTAACGATTTTATATTTTCAGCTTTACTTGCTGTTTTAACCAAATATTGTTTATTGTAGTTGGCAGTTAATATTTACTAATCACCGAATACTGATTACTGATTATTGATTACGCGTGAACACCTGCAGATGCCGGGGCAAAACACCGCTTATTGCCACTCTCCGCAACCGCGTCTATACAATCTAAAAAGCGGATAATGCAGGGAACTCGCAGTCTGTAATAAACCCAAAGCCCTTCTTTTCTGTCTTCGACCAATCCTGCTTTCTTCATAAGCGATAAATGTTTTGAAACGGTAGAAATATCCGCGGCAACAATTTTTTGAAGTTCACAGACACATGCTTCTCCCTTTTCCAAACGGTCAATCATAGCGAGTCGGCTCGGATGAGCAAGTGCTTTAATAATTTTAGATCTTCTGATATTTCTGTCATTATTATTCATTATAAAGTCTATTGTTTGGTTAATTCGCCAAATAGTTTATCATATCTGTTGTTAATTGTCAAGTAATCCTTTGTTTTTAAGGAAAAGTTGATTTACATTCTGTTGTGTGATATAATTAAAGCATATAATTTTATAAATAAATTCTGAACTATGAAATATTTACTCTTTTTATTAATAATATCCGTTCTTTCAGTCCAAAGCACTGTGAAAACATGGACAACAATCTACGGCGCTAAATTCGGATCAGGAGGCTTCGGCATCGCTTGCGATTCTAAAAATAATATGTATGCCGCGGGAAGAACAATGGGCGGTTTTGATAAACAAAAACATACCGGTTACACCGATGATGCCTGCCTTTCAAAATTTGCGCCAAACGGGAAAAGAATATGGACAAAAATCTGGGGAACTCAGGATCAGGATGGATGTTATGGCATTACTGTTGATAAAGATGACAATATTATTGTAGTCGGTTATTTAAGCGGTTCAATTGACGGGCAGCCTTTTTTGGGCGAAAAAGACCTCTTCGCGGCTAAATATAATTCTGATGGCAAAAGAATATGGCTGAAAATTTGGGGAACCGAATCATACGACTACGCGAAAAATGTTACAAGTGATGATAAAGGAAATATTTATGTCGTGGGTACTACTATGGGTGAATTTCCAGGGTATGTAAACACCAGTTGGAACGATGTTTGCGTTTCAAAATTAAACAGTTCCGGAGAATTATTATGGGTGCGGCAGTTCGGAAGTTCAGCCAGCGATTTCGGAGAAAGTATTGCCGTTAATAATAATGAAATCCTGGTGTGCGGAGGAACAAGAGGTCCGCTTGACGGTCAACCCGGCGTTGGAGATATGGATCTTTTTCTAAAATGTTATAACACAAACGGTATGACCAAATGGGCAAAACTTTGGGGTTCTTATGACTTCGATGTTGCTTATGATATCGCTTTTGATACAAATAACAATATTTATATCGCCGGTTGGGCAAACGGACCGGTTGACGGTCAACCATATATTGGCAAAGGAGATTTTTGTCTTACAAAATTTAATTATGAAGGAACGCAGTTGTGGGTGAAACTATGGGGTTCAAGTGAAGCGGATTGGTGTTCCGGAATTGTTTTACACGAAAATAAATTATATATTTCCGGGGTGACTGACGGTGATGTTGATGGTCAAAAGTCTATTGGCAGGTATGACCTTTATTTTGCCGAAGTTAATACAAACGGCGAAATTCAATCGTCAAAACTTTGGGGTTCTGATAAAAATGATTATTCAGGAAAAATTTGCTCGGATAACTTGGGAATGTTTTATATAATTGGCGAAACATTCGGCTCTTTTGGCGGGCAAAAAAATAAAGCTATTGAAGATGCTCCAAATATTTTTGTTTCCGCGTTTGAAGCATCAACCAATTTAAATATCACTTCATCAAAAGGAAAAATAGGGAAAAATAAATTTAAAGCTTCCTTTTTTCATATTTCTCCGGTAGAATATTATTTTAACGGGTCTGTAACTGTAACCGTTAACAATGTTACAAATGTTTTTTCATCTGATGATGCTGTTTGGAAATGGAATAAAAAGGGGACGGTCGGGAAAATCAAAAGAAATGACAAAAGTATTTTTAAGATTAAAGGAGTAAACCCGCAAAAACGTAAAATTATGGTTAAACTTTATGATAATAATTTTACTAACGGAATTTCTGATCTGAATATTAATGTCAATTTCTCAAACGGACAAAAAGGAAACATTTCCGTTCAACCGGACTCTAAAGGGAAATTTTAAATAAAACATATTTTAATAATAAAAAATGTCAGATTTTATAAAAAAATTTATTGATTTTCTTAGAATAGAAAAAGGTCTTGCCGAAAATTCGTGCCTTGCATACGCAAATGACTTAAATCTTTTCAGTAAATTTCTTGCGGCAGGAAAAATAAATTCATGGAATAAAGTGAAACCGGACCATATTATTGATTTTCTTCAGACCCGACTGGAAAAAAATCGCGCTTCCAGCACAATTTCAAGAGAACTGATTTCAATAAAAGTTTTTTTCCGCTTCCTTACAGCCGAAAATATTATCGGTTTGGACGTGTCAAATCGCGTTGAATCTCCTAAATTATGGAAACTACTGCCTGATGTTCTTAATGAATATGATGTTGAAAAACTTCTCGATGCTCCAAATACAAAAAATATCGTTGGATTGCGGGATAAAGCGATGCTCGAACTTCTTTATGCAACAGGATTACGGGCAAGTGAATTAGTTTCCTTAAAAATAAGAAACCTTAATAATGAAACCGGTTTTGTTCGCTGCTTCGGCAAAGGAGGTAAAGAAAGAATTGTTCCGGTTGGCTCTGTTGCGATAAAAGCAATTAAGAAATATCTTGAAACGCGGGATGAAATTGGAGGAAATGATTATCTTTTTATCACTAACAGAAAAACAAAAATGACAAGAATTAATTTTTATGAAAGAGTTCAACTTTACGCCAAAAAAGCATGTATTAATAAAAAAATATATCCTCATTTGCTGCGCCACTCTTTCGCTACTCACCTTTTAAGTCATGGCGCGGATTTAAGAGTGGTTCAGGAAATGCTGGGCCATTCAGACATCAGCACTACACAAATTTATACCCATGTTGATCACCAGAGATTGAAGAATATTCATAAACAATTCCATCCAAGAGCTTAATTCCACAATTCAACATCGCCTGAAAAAAACTGCTAAAAAGAATCCAAAGCACACAAAAACAAAAATGGT
>JAOZSF010000268.1 GCA_029939815.1 bacterium | reverse complement strand
ATAGTTCTGTTAAAATAGTTCTGTTATTCTGCAACATTTTTTATCGCCTTGATTATACTCCCGTACCCTGTGCACCGGCATTTGTTTCCATCAAGCGCTTTTTTTATTTCTTCTTCTGTTGGAGACGGATTTTTGTCAAGAAGCGCTTTAGCGGACAAAATCATTCCCGGAGTGCAGTAACCACACTGCACAGCTCCTTCCTTTAAAAACGATTTTTGAAGAACGTGAAGTTTTTCTATTGTGCCGATACCTTCGAGAGTTGTGATTTTTTTACCTGCGGCGTGAGCTGTGAAAGTTATGCATGAAAGAGTTGGTTTTCCGTCAATCAGAACAGTGCATGTTCCACACGTACCTTCCCCGCAGCCGAATTTTACGCTTTTGTAATTATTGTCGCGGAGAGTATCAAGTAATTTCTCGTCCGGTTTGATATCGAAAGTTTTTTCTTCTTTATTAATTAAGAGTGTGATTTTCATTATTGTTCAATGCATTGGTGAATTAATCTACGAGTGTAAACGCGAGTCATTTCTTTCAAGTAATTATTTGAGAAACGAATGTCATTAAGCTTATGGATTTCCGATTCGGCAATTTGTGCCGCCTGATCTATTAAAGAATCATCGGGAATTTTACCGAGCAGAAATTCTCCGGTTTTTTTCAGTTCAACCGGCAGAGGTTTATTTGCCACGAAAGCGATTTTAATAAAATCAATTTTCTTGCGAGAAAGGCGGAGTGCAACAGCTAATTGAAGAGCGGGGAAGTCGTCATGAGCTCTGACGATTTTTTTTCTTGCGAGTTTAGTTTTTGATATTTTCGGAATAATAATTTCGGTGAGTAATTCACCTTTTTTCAAAATTTTATTTGGTTGCTTCTTGAAAAAATCATCGGCGGAAATAATTCTTTCGCGAGAAGCTTTTGCTACAAAATCAGCATTGAGCACAAAAAAAACAAGCGGCAAATCACTCCACCTGAGCGGTATCATGGCATTTCCTCCTGCCGTAATCATATTTCTTAATGGTTCCGTTGCCGTGTTGCCCGTGATTTCAGAAAGCGGAGGGAACAAACTCGATTCTGCGATTTGAGCGAAAGTGGCTGTTGCGCCAATGGTAAGACAATCCTTCTTCTTTTTTATAAAATTCAGATTTAGATTTGACAAATCAATGAGTGAATTTACTTTTGACGGAGTGTGAAGTGAGAGGAAGGTTCCCCCGGCGAGGAAAGCGGATTTTTCGTCTGTGATTTTAGAGAGTTCAGAAAGAGTTTTAGGCTTGTAAAATTTTCTTATATTATTTTTCATTTTTTGTAATAAGGTTTTTAATTGTTTATAACTTGTACCTTAAAGCAAGAACAGTAATGTCGTCCGATTGAGGTGCTTCACCTGAAAAGAGAAGAACATTTTCAAGAATTCCGGAAACAATTTTTTCAACAGGCAAATCCATCAATTTAGTGAGTGCGTTTTCCAGCCGGTCTTCAGAAAACTCTTCGCCGCTATTATTAAAAGCTTCAGTAACTCCATCGGTATAAAACAGAATTAAATCATCGCGCTGAAGCACGAGGCTTTCAGTTGTAAAATCAGGACTATCAATAACACCGACAGCACAGCCGCTTTTAACTTCAAGAAATGAAGCGTCAGCATTTTTTCTTACAATTAAGGGAGGATTGTGTCCGGCATTGGCAAAATTCATTTCGCCTGTCTTAATATTAAGTATAGCCAGAAAAACAGTAACAAACATGCAGGTTTCATTGTTTTGGACAGCTTCGTCATTAACCTGTCTGAGAATTTCTGCCGGGTCATTGGTCTGCATGGCAATTCCCTTGATCAAAGTTTTAGTTACCGCCATAAAAAGAGCTGCCGGAACGCCCTTGCCTGAAACGTCACCAATGAGAAAGCAAAGATTATCATCATCAATAAAAAAGAAATCATACAAATCCCCGCCAACTTCTTTTGCCGGGTCGAGTGTGGCGAACAAATCGAATTCTTTTCGGTCTGTAAATGGTGGGATAAGTTTAGGAACCATACCCATTTGAATATTGTGTCCGATAGATAATTCGCTTTCCATTCTCTCTTTAACGGCTGTTGTTTCGGTGAGGTCTTTAATATATTTTTTGAGAGAAGTTTTCATATAAGAAAAAGAACGGGCAAGTTTGCCTACTTCATCTCTGGATTTAAACACCGGGATTTCTACATCTAAGTTTCCTTTGGAGATCTTTTTGGTGGTTAAAGAAAGAATACGCAAAGGATGAGTGATTGAGTTTGCAATCATGGCAATAATTAAAGAAATAAAAATAATTCCGATACCCCCGAAAATCAGAACTGTGCGGTGTAAATTTTCAACGACCTCCATAAGTTCAATCTGCGGGAAGAAGATACCGAGAGACCATTGGCATGAAGGTATCCAGGAATAACTGACCCAATATTTTTGGTCTGAGTCGATAATTTTATCGCATTGTCCGAATCCTGTTTTTCCTGCAGTCATCTTTTTAGCGATTTCAATCAGTTGTTTATTATTTTGAACAATAGAAACATCAAAAACATTTGAGTTCATGATAAAACTTAATATCGGGTGTGTAATAAATGTTCCTGTTTTAGAAATGGTAAAAGCGTATCCTGATTTGCTGGTTTTAATTTTTGAGACAAATTCCTGCATCCATTCGAGAGAAATATCCGCAGTAACAACCCCTCTAAAAGTTTTATCTCCGTTGGCAGTAGAATAAAAAGGAACTGAATAAGTTGCCATTTCAATGTTCCCGGCGCCTTCATCAAAATAAGGTTCTGACCAGACCGGTTTATTAAGCTTTTTCGGACGAGAATACCAATCCCATTTGAAATAATTATAATTAGTAGAATCAAGATTAGAATAGTAAATTTTATTATTCTTTTTATAAAAATATGGAGAGTAATAATAAGAATTAGAATCAAAACAATACGGCTCAAAGGCAATTGCAGAACCATATATATTTGAGTTGTTCATGACAATAACTTCTAAAAGATTAGTGATGTCTGCCTGGTTAATGTCAGGATATGCAAGAATCAAAGCAATGGTTTCAGGTATCTCCTGAATTGGTAAAATATAACTTTCAATCTTATTAGCAGTAGCCAGAGCGAGATTAACAGCATTTTTTTCTATTCCGCGAATAATAATTTTTCTGGAATTGGAATAATTATAACTGAAAATAAGTGAGAATATTATTGCACAACTTGCAATAATAAAGAAAGTAAGTTTAAAAGCGATGCCTTTATTGCGGAACATAATAAAATGGAGGTTAAGTTGTATAATTATACCTAATATATAAATATATTTCAATTCAGATTGCGTAGAAATAAAAACTATGATATAATTACAGAGGTATAATAACTGAAAATAATCATTGGAGGTACAATGAATCAAACAACAGATATTAACGCGGCAATTAGAAAAGCAAAAGAAGCAGCCGCAATTTTCGGGCAGCTCTCGCAAAAACATGTCGATAAAATTGTCTATGAAGTTTGTAAAGCCGGCTTTGATAACCGAATTGAACTTGCACGGCTTGCCATAGAAGAAACTCAACTCGGGAATTTTGAAGATAAGGTAATAAAAAATGTTGTGGCAACGCAATTTATTTATGAAGATATAAAAAACCAAAAAACAGTAGGAATTATATCCGAAGATGAAAAAAACGGAATAATTGAAATCGCTGAACCAATCGGACCGATCTTTGCAATTACACCCGTTACAAATCCTACCTCAACAGTGCTTTTTAAAATTCTCATAGCAATGAAATCAAGAAATCCAATCATTATTCGACCGCATACGAAAGCGCTTAAATGTTCAGGCAGAGCTGCGGAAATTTGTTATGAAGCTGCTTTGAAAGCAGATGCTCCTGAAGAATGCATTCAATGGCTTGGGCGAACTTCACGGGACGAAAC
>JAOZSF010000267.1 GCA_029939815.1 bacterium | reverse complement strand
CGAATTTTTCAACCATTTCATAAATTATATGAGGAATGTCACCAATTAATACCGCGCCAACTAAAGATTCCGCACTGAAATATAAGTTGCTCAATTCGGCACGCAAGCCTTCCGCGCCGCCTGATTCGTAAAGATATGTTACTGTTGAGTAACCGTCTGTGGAAAGATCGGTAGAATATTGATTTATTTGTGTAGAAATTTCCGAATAGATATTCGAGCTAACAATGAGACAAATCCTACCCGAAAAATTCCTGCCGGACGCAGTTCTTATCTGTGGCGTCAACAATTTCAATTCTATTTTACTGTCGGGAAAAACGGCTTCATGTAATGGTTTGGCTTCATGCGTGTCGCTAATCCATTTAGTAGGCATTGGCGCTTGTTCAGCATTAGCAGTAATTGCGATGAGTCCGCAATAAAATATTAACGATAAGATTAAAATTAATTTTGTCATAAGTCCTCCTGAAAAGCAATAAAAATAATATATTCCCATCAAGTAATATTATACTATTATTTTTTTATTGAGTCAATTACAATTGCAGAAAATACCCGATTTTAAGAAGTATTAATCAAAAGCAAGATGCTTTTGTTACTCTCTATCGAGGCCGAGCGTGGAATACATAATATTCAAACAAAAAACTCGTTTGACACAAAAGAGTTAAAAAGTTATAATCTATATAATAATAGAATATTAAAAATTTATGCAGAATATACGACTTTTTTTAGCTTTAAACCTTAACGCCGGTACTTTAAATAAACTGGCTAAAACAACCGGAGAACTAAACAACGATTTCCGGGACGCTCGGTGGTGCAAAAAAGACGCTATGCACCTTACACTAAAATTTTTCGGAACAATTCCGCTGATCTCAGTTGTTGAGATAGGCAAAGCGGTAAAATCGGCTATTTCCAAAATGGAACCGATACGTTTTGAAGTCAAAGGAGTCGGCGGATTCCCTACTTTGGAAAATCCAAGAATTCTTTGGGCAGGAGTCACCGAAGGAAAAGAAAAAATAATCAAACTGGCTCAGAAAATTTCCGACGCGCTCGAAGAATACGATTTTATTCCTGAAAGGAAAAACTTCGTTCCGCATATTACTCTTGCAAGATTTAAACGCGGAAGAAAAGGCAGCGATGAAATAATAACATTACCTTCCGGTTTGACTGAAAGATCGTTTGGCGTAACAGAAGCAAGTGAGATTTTACTTTACTCAAGCGATTTAATGGAAAACGGACCACTTTACTCTGTAGTTGACAGGTGGAAATTTGGATTGTAAGATTGAAACGATTGAAAATCATTAAATAGAAATGAATGAATTTAAATATAGAATAACTTATCAAATAACGGGACTGCTTAGATTTCTGTCCCACAAAGAATTGATGCGTATGATCGGCCGCGTGTTTAGGCGTGCCGGCATGCCGTTGGCATTCAGCCATGGTTTTCATCCGCACCCTTTAATTTCGTTTGGTCCGCCCAGACCGGTAGGAACCGCGGGCACAGCCGAACAAATTGATGTCAGGCTCAGCGAGTTTTTGCAACCTGCAGCTTTATCGGAAAAAATATTGAAACAGTTTCCAAAAGAAATGCTGCTAAACGATGTCGCGCATATTCCACTTCAATCCAAGTCCATTACTGCTTCGATTGTTGGAGCTGAATATGAACTCGACTGGCCGGAAGGATTGGAATCTCCAACAATGGAGATCAAAAATTTTATGTCACGGAGCGAAGCTTTCCACAAACGAAAAACACCTAAAGGAATCAAATCCATTGATATTCGCCCGGGTGTTTTTGATTTGGAATGGATCGCTCCAAAACTTAAAATGAAACTCGCTCTCGCCCCGGATAAATATGTTCGGCCGGCAGACGTTCTTTCCGCGATGACGGGGTGGTCGGATGATGAAGTTAAACGCATCAAAATAACCCGAACGGGATTTAACTACAAGGAAAAACTTCCCGACCAAACCATTTAATTATATATGGAAAAACAAATTATTATTGACACGGATGAGATTCAGGAACGCCGTGTCGCCATCATCGAAGACCAGAAACTGGTTGAATATTATATTGAGCGCGTTGACGCTCACCGCCATATTGGAAATCTTTACAAGGGGAAAGTATCAAATATTGTCACCGGAATTCAGGCGGCATTTATTGATATCGGACTTCCCAAAAACGGTTTTCTTCACGTTCAGGAACTCGACACAAGCGCGGTTGAAGGCGTAGAACTGGAAGACGGGAATGTCAGACCGGCCAATCGAGACAAATCTTCGCGGAAAATTACCGACATTTTAAAAGAAGGACAGGAAGTTATTGTTCAGGTTGTAAAAGAACCTATGGGAACCAAAGGATGCCGCTTAACTACAAATGTCAGCCTGCCCGGCCGCTTCCTTGTCTTCCTTCCCTGTGAAGAGCAGATTGCCGTATCAAGAAAAATCTTCGAAGCTGAAGAAAGAAAAAGGCTTAAAGCATTGGCAGCCGAAGTTGATCTGCCTAAAGGATGTGGTCTGATCGTTCGAACTGCCGCGGAAGGATGTTCAGAAAAAGCATTTATAAATGACGCGAAATACCTCATAGGTCTGTGGAATCTTATTGAGAGCGGGATAAAAAATTCTGAAGCGCCTGCATTAGTTCATCAGGAACTTGACCTTGCGCAAAAGATTATTCGCGACAGTTTTTCCGAGGACGTAGCCAAAATAGTTGTAAATTGCCCTGAAGGACATAAACATATTCTTGACTTCGTGAAAAAACTTGTTCCGGGCGCCGCCAAACAGGTTCATCTTTATCAGGGTGATTTACCCATTTTCGCAAAATGGGGCGTTCAGAAAGATATTGAACGCGCGCTGAGAAGAAAAGTATGGCTGAAATGCGGCGGGTATCTTGTCATAGATCAAACTGAAGCGCTTGTTGCCATTGATGTAAATTCAGGCAGAAATGTTTCTTCGTCCGACTTGGAAAAAACCGTTACTCAAACTAATCTCGAAGCTGCAGATGAGGTTGCGCGACAGCTTAAGTTGAGAAATGTCGGTGGACTGGTGGTAATAGATTTCATCGATATGAGAAGTAAAAAAAATCAGCAGGACGTTCTTATGCGCTTGCAAAACGCTCTCAGAAAAGATAACGCGAGAAGCAGCATACTTCCTATCAGCGAATTTGGTCTTGTAGAAATGACGCGCCAGCGGGTTAAGGAATCTATCAGCCAATCGGTTTATAATCAGTGTCCCTATTGTAAAGGAAGAGGAATTGTAAAATCTGTTCTTTCAGTTTGTATTGATCTTCAGCGGGCGCTTAAGGCGTATTTTGCGGTTAATGACAGACACAACCTAAAAATCGAAGTTAATCCCCTCGTGATGGATGCTATACGCGATAATATTGATATTTTTAAAGATTTGGAAAATCGTTACAAAGCCACTTTAACAATTTCCTCAAAAGAAAAACTTCATGTTGAGGATATCAATGTATTTTGCGAAAAAACAAATAAAAAGATAAATTTAATTTCATGATTTGAAATTAGAAATTGGAACTTCGTCATATCCGTCCAATTAATAATTACTAAATGATAAAATAATAAATAGCAATTAGAACTATGCCAACCTACGATTACGAATGTAAAGATTGTCATCACGCCTTTGAAGTGTTTCAGTCAATGAGCGCTAAACCACTCAGAAAATGCCCTGAATGCGGCGGGAAGGTTAAACGTCTTATCGGCACCGGCGCGGGAATAATTTTCAAGGGATCCGGTTTTTATGAAACCGATTATAAGCGGAAGAATTCCGTGCAGACTTCTCAACCTAAAAAAGAAGAAAAAGTTCCGGAAAAGAAAACTGAAACTAAAAAATCCAATTCTAAAGAGAAAAAATAAATTTAAATCCCCCTGCCCCCTTTAAAAAAGGGGGACTTAAACAAATCAACT
>JAOZSF010000266.1 GCA_029939815.1 bacterium | reverse complement strand
TGGATGACTGTGCAGCAGCACCTTATTTAATTGAATGGATTGATTTATTCAGCATCAATGCCCCAAGGCATTAATTTTGAATAAAAATCACTTTGCCATCCAAAATACCCATTTTGCAAAAAAACGGGGTTTTCGGTCAGGCACTAACTACCAACTACGAACCAAACATAATGAAAATAATATTAGCAAAAAATGCAGGATTCTGTTGGGGAGTTAAGCGTGTTTTAAAACTAACCGAAGAAAAAATAGCAAAATCAGACACTAAAATTTTCACCCATGGACAGCTTATTCATAATCGTGAAGTAATCCGCAAACTTGAAGAAAAAGG
The DNA here is from genome assembly GCA_029939815.1 of bacterium. Taxonomy (GTDB): domain Bacteria; phylum Auribacterota; class UBA3054; order UBA3054; family B51-G9; genus B51-G9. Next base: position 3,581 of record JAOZSF010000266.1, on the reverse strand, counting down.
TGTTTGTGCACTTCCGGAAAACGCGTCGGATAATTGTTTGAATGAGTTGCCTGAAAATTCTTCAATAATTATAAGAGCACACGGTATTCCACCTGAAGAACAGGAGAAACTATCAATTGCAGGAGCGGAAATCATTGACGGTACGTGTCCTCACGTTGTAATAATTCAGAAAAAAGTTAAAGAAGCTTTTTTACATCATCGTATAGTTTTAATTCTTGGTGACAAAGGTCACGCGGAAGTTATCGGTCTTCTTGGTTATTGTCCCGGCGAAGGTTATGTTATTAGTGATGAAAACGACATTGAAAAAGTTCCTAAAAACAAGCCCGTCACCATCGTGGCACAATCAACCCTCGATAAAAAAACTTTTGATAAACTGACAAAAATTATTAAAAAGAAATGGAATGATTGTCATATTATTGATACACGATGCGATGCAACAACACGGAGGCAGGATGAAGCAATAGAGTTATGTGGAAAAGTAGATGCTATGATAATTATTGGTGGAAAAAATAGTGCTAACACAAACCGCCTTGCTCAAATCTGTCGCAATGAGGGCGTTCCCTCATATCATATAGAAAATGCCGAAGAACTCCAGGAAATTAAATTCGATAAAATAAAAAACGTAGGCGTTACAGCCGGAGCATCAACCCCGGACTGGATAATCAAATCAGTTATAGAAGAAATAGCAAAAATCACTTAAATTGAAATTGAATAGACAAAAACCGGTTTTTTGGGTATAATAGAACTTCATTACTAAAATAAACGTATGAAATATTTATTAATTATATTACTTTTTACTCAACTTGTTAGCGCGGCGCCTGTAACAACGGTCACCGTTTCAAATGCGGCAGCAGCGTTTGTTTCTTCGCGGTTTGTACAATCGCAAGCGCAAACAGCGCAAACAGCGGCATCTGCAAAGCGGGACTTCGCAATATCAAAAATAAAAAAGCTCAGTAGGGATTCAAAAACAATAGGTTATATTGCTGAACTTAAGCCATGTGGATTTGTTTTAATGCGCTCAGACGACCTCTTGCCGGCGTTAAAACTTTATTCCGAAAACGGTAACTTTTCAAATTTACCACCTGATTTTATTGAAGTTATGGAATGGGAACTTTCGACAGAACTATCAATTCTCAATGCCGAAAAAGGTCGAAATCAATCATTTTCAACTATATACAAAAAAGAGTGGGACAGATTGCTAAACCCAAATACGATTGCTCAAAATTCTCAGGAACCGGAAACACAGGACGATTATCCACAAGTAGGTCCGTTACTTTCCACAACGTGGTCTCAGGGATATCCATATAATATTTATGCGCCTTCGTGTGGTGGTTCGCGTGTGCCAATTGGCTGTGTGGCAACAGCAATGTCTCAAATTCTTCGTTATCATAAATATCCGAAAGCAATTTCATCAGATTATACATATACAGACAGTTCAGGGAGCTGCCAGGGAACTCATTCCGCAAGTGATGCCGGTCTTGGAGATTATCAATGGGAAGATATGCTGCTAAGCTATTCGGGAAGTTCATCCGCCGATGAAGATGAAGCAGTGGCGCAATTAATGTTCCATTCAGCCGTAACAGTAGATATGAATTTCGAAGCAGGTGGTTCAGGCGCCTATTCTCATAATGTTCCCGGTGCATTAAGAAATTATTTTAATTATAAAAGTAGTTCTGTATCTTATAGAAATTACTATAATGATTCGGTTTGGTATGGTAAAATAAACGATTCTCTCTCTTTGCAAAGACCCGCTTATTATTCTTTCCAGGCAACAAGCGGTGGAGGACATGCCATCGTTTGTGACGGATGTCGTAACGGAAATGAAATCCATCTGAATTTCGGTTGGGGCGGAAGTGCGAATGCCTGGTATGATATGAATAATGTTAACGGAGGCGGAACAACGTGGGTAGATCATGATGCTATATTCAACATCACACCTAAAGAAATTTTTCTTACTTATAATAAATATTCCGTTGTAAGTGATGATAATAGTGATAGTCATATTTCTCCGGGAGAAACTGTAGAAATAGATGTACAGATTATTAACGCAGGCGGATTGGATGCAAATAACGTTACTGCTGTTTTATCAACTGCAAGCGCCTATGTTACTGTTAATTCTCCATCAGAAGTTTTTTATGGAAGAATTTATGAAAGTATGTCGGCAAATGGGACATATTTTCTTAAAATTGCCACAAATGCCCCAAATGATTTTCAGGAAATGCAACTGCTGATTTCTTGCGATGATAAAATCTGGACAAATAAATTCGATATTAATATCGAACATCTGCCGGTTATTTTTGTGAATCCAACTAATGTAAATTTAAATGTTGAAGGAATCGCCGATGTGTCTGCTTCGATTGTTATCAGCAATTCAGGGATAAGTGATTTAATCGTTAATCTTTTTGATGATATTTCTTCCGGATCAACAAATTATTCGTGGGCTGACAGTAACAGCAGTAACGGACCATCTTACTTATGGCAGGATATTTCTTCTATAGGAACTGCGGTTATGCTGGGAGATAATGACAAAACAGCAATGTTGCCAATTGGATTTGATTTCCCGTTTTACGGAGAAAATTTCTCGCAATTCATTATCAGTGATAATGGCGGTATCGGATTAACAGATGGAAATATTTATCGAAGTAATACAAAACTTCCTTGCGGTGCTACTTTCGCTCCCGCGCAATTTATAGCGCCGTTTTGGGATGACCTTGATCCTTCCGGAAGCAGCTCGATTTATTATTATGCTGAAGCTAACCAGCTTATTATTACTTGGGAAAATATTCCGAGGAAAGGCACTACTGATGAAGAAACATTCCAGGCAATTTTAAGAAAAAACGGGCAGATCATTTTCCAATATAAAAAGATGAACGGTACATTGAATTCCGCAACCGTAGGTATTCAAGGAGGTCCGCAATCAGGATTTAATCCTCCAAAACACGCGATTAATGTTGCTTATAACACTCCGTTTGTTACTAACGAACTCGCTGTCTCAATTAGACCGGCTAATGATAATTCCTGGATTGATTATGTACCTAAAGATGCCGTGATTTCACCTGATAAATCTAATACTTTTGTTTTTACCTGTTCTTCCGAAAACTTGACAGGCGGGGTTTATAACGCGAAAGTATCTGTAATGCATAATGATCCGACTAAAGACTCTATTGATGTCTCTGTTAATTTTACAGTATATAAACCCGGAGCCATTATAAAAGGAAAAAACCAAATTATTAATAATGGTGAAATAAATCCGTCTATATTGAATAATACCGATTTCGGAATGGCGGAAATTGAAATTGAAATAATTACTAATCTTTTTGTAATTGAGAACCTTGGCACCACAAATTTGTCTCTTGGAGAAGTTTTATTGACTTCAGGAACAAATTGCTTCACGATTGTGGAATTCCCGCTGGCGAATGTTTCTGCCGGCAGTTCAACATCTTTCAAACTGGCGTTTATGCCGGAAAAAGTGGGTACATTTACAGGTAGTGTGCAAATTGCCAGTTCCGATGAATTTAACAATCCTTATTCTTTTTCTATTATTGGCAAAGGAATACCGGAACCGGGAATGTTTTTGATTT
>JAOZSF010000265.1 GCA_029939815.1 bacterium | reverse complement strand
ATTAAACTCAGATTCTGGAACGGCTTTACCGGGCCGGATGGCAGAACAATGCTCAAAATTGTCAGAGAGTTTAATAAGGAAAATCCCGATATTCAAGTCCAAATGCAGAGAATAGATTGGGGGACTTATTACAATAAACTATTCGTCGCGGGCATCGGGAAAAGAGCTCCCGATATTTTTGTCGTTCATGCTGACAGTCTGGCAAGATTTGCCTATGCTGATTTTCTACGCCCGATTGATGATTTTGTTTTCGGGACGAATGGTATCGACGTTACAGATATTGACCCGAATGTTTGGGAAGCTACTGAAATTGACGGTAAACATTATGCTGTGCCGCTTGATGTTCATCCCGCCGGAATGTACTACAACAAAAAACTTTTCCGTGAAGCGGGTATTACAAATGTTTTCGGTGAACCGGTACCGCCAACTAATCGCAAAGAATTTTTCTCCGCATTGAGAAAACTTAAAAAAGATACTAATGGCGATGGTAAACCTGACCAGTGGGGATTCGTTTTTACTTATTATCCTTCGTTAGCACGAACTTTTATCTTACAGTGGGGGAGTGACCTCATCAACAAGAAAACAAAAAAATGTACTATGAACAGTCCCGAGGCGGTCGAAGCTGTTCAATTCTTGTCCGACATTATTAATAAACACCACCTTGCTCCCGTTCCGGAAAATATGGATGGATGGCTCGGCTTTAGGCAGGGAAGAGTGGGCATGGTTTTCGAAGGAATTTATATGCTCGCCGATCTACAAAAACAAAAAGACCTCGATTTCGGCGCCGCGGTAATGCCGGTGCTTGGAAAACAGCCCGGTGTCTGGGGCGGCACTCATGAACTTTGTTTAAGTCCTGAACTAAAAGGAAAAAAACTTGAGGCAGCTTGGAAATTTATTAAATTCCTCTCAGATAACAGTATTAAATGGGCAGCATCAGGGCAGGTTCCCGTCCGTAAAAAAATCCGCGCAACTGAGGAATTTAAAAAACTGAATGCTCAATATACTTTCTCAAAAGAAATTCCCTATCTCGTTTATCTGCCGCACGTTGTTACTGTGACAGAACTGTGGGAAGAATATGGTATCGCTCTTGATAAAGCGTTCAGAGGAAGATGCTCCGCGAAAGAAGCTTTGGATGATGCGGCAGCACGATATGAAAAAACGGTACAAAGACAAAAAGAAACCGAAGCAAAAATAAAAAGAAAAAAATGAATAAAAAAAATATCAGCAAATTATCCGGTTACATTTTTCTCGCACCATACATTATTTTGTTTTGCGCGTTCCTGATTGTTCCACTCGTATATGGACTCGGATTGAGCTTGTTCAGGTGGGAAATGTTATCTTCCGCTCCAGCGGAATTTATAGGTGTCGGTAATTTTATAGAAGCATTAAAAGATGAGTATTTCTGGAAATCTTTTTGGGCAACTTTTCGGTTCACTGTTATGGCTGTTCCAATTTCCGTAATTATCGCTCTTACAGTTGCTGTCGGCATAAACTCAATTCCGGAAAAAAAACAATCTTTCTTTCGTGCAAGTTATTTCTTGCCAACCCTTATTTCTATCTCCGTTGCGGGTATTTTGTGGAGATGGTTTTTCAATACCGAATTTGGACTCTTTAATACCTACCTCCAAAAAATGGGCTTCGATCCAATCCCGTGGCTTACAGACCCGGGCTGGGCAATGAAATCTATCGTCTTTATGACTATTTGGTGGACCATCGGCGGCGCTATGATTATTTTACTCGCCGGACTGCAGAGCATTCCGGGGCATTATTATGAAGCCGCTTCTATTGATGGAGCAAATAGGTGGCAGCAATTTTACTTGATTACTATTCCACTCTTAAAACCGGTCCTCCTTTTTGTTATTGTTTTATCAACTATCGGAGCTTTCCAGGTTTTTGGACAAACTTTTATTATTACACGCGGCGGTCCTGAACTCTCAACAAGAGTGCTTGTACAATATATTTACGAAACCGCGTTTACTAAATACAGAATGGGTTACGGCGCGGCAATGAGCTGGCTGCTGTTTGTTATTATTGCGGTGTTTTCAATAGTACAATTCAAATTTCTCAAACAAAAATGAAAGAAAAATTACTTAAAATTTTACCCTGGGTTTTAATTATAACAGGTGCTGTTCTTTTCCTGTTTCCTATCGCATTGATTTTTATCACCGCGTTTAAACCCGATTCCGAAATTATCCATTTTGAATCTTTGTTTCCAAAAGTGTGGACACTCGATAATTTTAAAGAAATCCTCGGCACTCCCGAAGAAATTCCTATCTTCAGGTGGTTCTTTAATAGTATTTTTATCTCGACTTCAGTTACTTTTCTTGTGCTCGTTGTCGATTCACTTGCTGCTTATGCGCTCGCGCGACTCGACCTCCCAGGCAAAAAAACAGCTTTCGCGCTTATTATTGCAACGATGATGGTGCCGGGACAAATACTCCTCGTTCCCGTTTATTTAATCCTCAACTGGCTGCACTGGATCGATACCCCGCTCGCTCTGATTATCCCCGCCGGTGCGGGAGCTTTTGGTGTTTTTCTACTCCGACAATTCTTTCTCGCTATTCCTAAAGAACTTGAAGAAGCGGCAATTATTGACGGATGTTCAAAATGGCGGATTTATTGGCACATTATTTTACCACTTTCAAAACCCGCGCTTGCTACGCTGGGAATCTTCACATTTATCGGCTCGTGGAATGATTTTATGGGACCTCTTGTTTTTCTTGACTCCCTCGATAAATATACTCTTCCGGTGGGGGTTGCTTTATTCCAAACAAGATACTATGCCGAATACGGAATTACACTTGCCGCTTGTGTTATCTGCACATTACCGGTTGTGATAATATTTATCCTTTTCCAAAAACACATTATTGAAGGAATCGCACTAACCGGCTTAAAAGAATGAAAATATCCCCCGGCTACGCATGGGGCTTTGTAAATTGAAAATGGGATTCTACATGTTTCCCATAATTCCCATAACTACCATAAAAGAAATGTTAAAATACCTCCTTCTAATCTCTGCCCTCACAATCATGGCTGCGGAAAAAAATTACACTCCGACCGGCAAAGAAATATTTGATTACACTTCAGCAAAAAATCCATCTTATAAGTGGGAGGTAATCTCTACAAAAACTAATTCCGATAAATCCGTCCTCTATGAATTAAAACTCTCTTCACAGAAGTGGCGCAATATTATTTGGACTCACAGACTTAAAATTTACATCCCGCCAAAACTCGATAAAAAAAATGACCTCGCTCTCTTTATGATCTCGGGCAGCTCAAGCGGGAAAGATCAACTCGCGTTCGCTGCTGCAATAGCAAATGCAACTCATGCTCCCGCAGCACTGTTGCAGGATGTTCCTAATCAGCCGCTTTATGATGGATTAACTGAAGACGCGCTTATTGCGGCTACATTTTCGGACTTTATTACAAACGGTAATCCTTCCGATTTACTGCTTTTTCCTATGGCGAACAGCGCGGTTAAAGGTATGGATGCCGTTTCAGAATTTTGCAAAAAAAATCTTAAACTGAAAATTGATGGATTTGTAACTTGCGGTGCGTCAAAACGGGGTTGGACTACTTTTCTTTCCGGAATTGTTGATGACAGAGTTAAAGCGATCGTTCCTATCGTTTATGATAATCTCAATCTCGAAAAACAAATGAAACTGCAACTGTCAGATTTCGGCGAGTTCAGTGAACAAATCGCCGATTATACCGCACTCGGTATTCCTGAAATGATGATGTCGAATGTTCATAACGCCGTTGTTATTGGCGATTTGGTTGACCCCTACGCTTACATTCAAAAATTAAAAATGCCGAAACTTCTCGTTATCGGCGCAAATGACCAATATTGGCCTCTTAACGCAATCAATGTCTATTACGATAAATTACCGGGTAAAACTTATGTCCACTATGTGCCGAATACAGGGCATGGACTAG
>JAOZSF010000264.1:1978-3940 GCA_029939815.1 bacterium | reverse complement strand
CGCTTATTTTACATAGTTTTCCTGGAAATGCTTTAATAGAAACTTTTGCGTTTATAGCGTAAATTCCAGCTGATGCCGCTGCGGAATTAGATATTATTAAGAAATTACTGTTAGAAGCTACAATATCAAGATTCCCATTTTCAATATAAATTCCACCGCAAAAGCCATTTGTTTCTCCTAATAAATCTCCTTGATTATTATTAACAACACAATCTACAAGAGATACTTTTCCGCCAATTGCAGCAATTCCACCAACATCTTCTACCGCTTGATTTCCCGATATTTCTGAATTTTCAAATTGCAGCATTCCCGGTTTGTTTAAAAGAAGTCCGCCTATATTATTACTGGAAACATTATTACAAAGTCTTGAGTTATTTCGCAGAATCAATGTTGCATCAGAATCCCAGAATATGCCACCGGCGGTAGTTATAGCTGTATTATTAACAATTTCCGAATTATCAAAGACAAAAGAACCGATTGAGCGATTATAAACACCTGCGCCACCGAATCCGTAAGTAAAATTATTACTGATAACGGAGTTGACAACTATAGCATCGTTAGTTACAGAAAAGGCGATTCCTCCGGCTACAACGGCCATATTACCCACAATATTGACATTATTAAAAGAACTTGTTGAGTTTATTAATTCTAAACCACCGGCAGCAAAAGCTATATTTCCGTAATTTATATTTGTGTTTCCAATTGTAGAATCAGAAATATTTACAATACAGCGGTCTGCATAAATTCCTCCTCCTTCACCTGCATACCCTTTCATAATATTACATTTATTTGTAATTATCAATGAAGAATCAATTGCATAAATACCACCACCGAGATTTCCAACATAATTTGTGGCGTTATTATCTGCGTAACCGACATTGGCATGATAAATATAAACATCGCTGTTTGTCAGATAAATTCCACCACCATTCTCGGTCGCATTATTACTTGCAAATCGGGCATTATTTGAGAGAATAACAGTTGAATTCTCCGCGTAAATACCGCCACCGGAACCATTTGTAACTGAATTAGGATAAAGACCTCCAGCGGGAAAATAATAGCCTATTGATGTGTCAAATCCATAGAGTAGGGCTGTCGCATTATTATTAAGATATATTCCTCCGCCGTGTGCTATCGCTGTATTTCCAACAATATCGGCTCCTCTGTGTAGAACAAATGAACTACCATTAGCCGCTACACCTCCACCATTTATTGCATAATTATTTTTAATATCTGCAGCTGTATTTGCTACATCGCATAAACTGTTATTTACCAAATAAATACCGCCACCGGAAAAATCCGCTTCATTGTTTTGAACTAAAGAAGCGGCAAGAAGAGTAATAGAACTATCATTCGCATAAATTCCCCCACCAAAATCCGAGGAGCATGATGAGACAGGAGTATTTGACAAAATCAATGTTGATTGACGAATATAAATTCCCCCGCCGGATTCCGGAGCCCAATTGTTATGTATATTACAGTTAACTGCCATTACATCACTGTTATTACGAATGTCTAATCCGCCACCGCTGCCGCTTATAAGAAAACTTGAACCTGTGAGTTCAAGATCCGTAAGTTTAACTGTAGAATTCTCAATGTCTATACATGAACCGCTAAATAAGGGGGCATCGATAATTGTACTTCCAGGCGGATATTTTGTTGAATAATCAAATTTGTATCCGCCGTCAATATCTATATTTAGTCCGGAAATATTTACCGCTTCATAATAAGTTCCGGTTGTAACAATAAGCACATCTCCACCAACTGCATTATTTACGGCAGTTGTAATAGCGGAATATTCAATTCCGGCTCCGTTAATTTTTACGCCGGCAAAGCAAGCCGCTGCTGACATTAAGACTGCGACAATTAAATTTGTAGTTTTTTTCATGATTCTCCTCATTTTTATAATTATATTTCCTCCAAACTAATAACAAACAACTATTAACTATTAACAAATAACTA
>JAOZSF010000264.1:0-1878 GCA_029939815.1 bacterium | reverse complement strand
TAACTATTAACAAATAACTAATAACTAATAACCATCAATGCACATGATTATGCCCTTTCTTGTGGTCTAGAGCGTGCAAAAGCCATTTTATCCATTCGTCAACTCCTTCTCCCGTTGTGCTTGAAAGCGCTATAATCGGCAGCCCGGGATGGATTTGCCATGCCCCTTCTTTGCATCTTTCAACATCAAATTCCACATAAGGCAAAAGATCAATTTTTGTGATTAACATCAAGCTTGCAGATGCGAATGCAGCAGGGTATTTTTCCGGTTTATCATCGCCTTCAGTAACACTTATAGAAACAACTTTCGCGTCTTCGCCAAGATCAAACGAAGATGGACAAACGAGATTTCCGACATTTTCAATTATAAGAATATCCGAACTGTCAAACGGCTTTTTGGCAAGCATTGTCTTTACCGATTGCGCGTCAAGATGACATGCCCCGCCTGTGTTCAACTGCGAAGCCGGAATGTTCAATCTACGAAGTCTTTCGGCATCATAGCGTGTTTGAACGTCCCCTTCAATTACGGCGAGAGAATAATCATTCATAATTTGCGGCAGGGATTTTTCGAGAAGAGTTGTCTTTCCTGATCCGGGCGAGCTGAGCATATTAATCATCAAAGATTTCCGTTCAGCGAGATTTCCGCGAATTTCCGCGGCGATACTATCATTTTTCGCGAGGACATTTTCTTCTATTTTAATTTCACGTTTTGTATTTGCGCTATTGCACCCACATTCGTCACACATTTTATCACCTTAATTTTAATATTTTATTAAATTAACATCGTTAATTTTAACAAAACAAGCATTTTAAGTCAAAGCAATTTAAATAAAAATTCCGGAAATTTACACGCGCTCATCTAAAATAATTAAAAATATGATATAATAATACAAAATTGAAATATCTAACTATAAACCTTTTTATATAAAATGAATATTCTTAATTCAATCGGAAATACTCCTCTGGTTAAACTTAATAAATTATCAAAAGATTTGCCGGCTGATATTTTTGTAAAACTCGAATCTAAAAACCCTATGGGCAGCGTTAAAGACAGAATCGCACTCGCTATGGTTGAAACCGCGGAAAATCAAGGCGAAATTGCTCCGGGGGCTACTATTATCGAGCCGACAAGCGGAAATACAGGCATAGGTCTCGCTTTCGTTTCCGCCGTTAAAGGTTATAAATTAATCCTGACTATGCCGGAAACTATGAGCGTTGAGCGACGCAAACTTCTCGAAATTATGGGCGCGAAACTCGTTCTCACTCCCGGCGATAAAGGAATGAAAGGCGCGATTGATGAAGCGGCAAAACTCTCAGCGGAAATTCCAAATTCATTCATGCCGCAGCAGTTCAATAATCCGGCAAATCCGGAAGCGCATTACAAAACAACAGGTCCTGAAATATGGAATGATACAAACGGTGAAATTGATTTTTTTGTTGCAGGTGTCGGAACAGGCGGAACAATTACCGGAACAGGCAATTTTCTTAAAGAAAAAAATCCGAATATTAAAATTGTTGCTGTTGAACCAAAGGGTTCGGCTGTGATTTCAGGTGAAAATGCCGGGCCGCATAAAATTCAGGGCATTGGCGCGGGATTTATTCCCGGGGTTCTTAATAAAAAAATTATCGATGATGTCATTATTGTTGATTCAGATGACGCAGGCGAAAATTCTCGCCAACTCGCAAAAGAAGAAGGGATCTTGTGCGGTATTTCTTCCGGAGCGAATGTTTGGGCAGCGTTACAACTTGCCAAAAAAGAAGAAAATAAAGGTAAAAAAATCGTAACGATTATCTGCGATACCGGCGAACGTTACCTCTCCACATGGCTGTTTAGTTAATTATGAATTATAAATTTGGAGTGCAGTAATAAAGAATTTTA